>CAZHGP010000022.1:0-24505 GCA_964532175.1 uncultured Nitrososphaeria archaeon | reverse complement strand
TATTATTTTTCTTTCTCCTTTTTCATTTAATTTAAAATTAATTGGAAGAGCTATTGTATATTCAATTATTTTCTTAAATAAATATGGATATATTGGAATTATACCAAAATTCATTAAAATTTTACAATCTCTTTCAAGATTTGTTGAATATAGCTCGAGTATATCTTTAAGCATTTCTTTTTCTAATAATTTATATTTATTAGAAATGGCTAAAATTGAATATCTTTTATAGCCTCCAAATATTTCATCAGCTCCTTGTCCAAAAAAAGTTTTTTTAAAATTATCTTCAGAAATTTTCTTTGCTAAAAAATAAATTGGAAGACCTATTTCAATAGATATTTCTTTTTTATCTTCAATACATGTAAGAATTTTTTCTAAATTATTTTTTATATCTTTTATAGAAATTTTTATTTTTATTAATTTAATTCCTATTTGTTCAGCATTTTTCTCTGCAATATTCATCCATTTTTTGCCCAATTCATTAAATCCAATATTGTAACCAATAACATTAGTATATTTAGAAAGTATATGTGCTATAATTGAACTATCTAAACCTCCAGAAAAAGCAATTGCTATACTTTTCTCATTTTTAACTATTTTTGATATTATTTCTTCAATTTCTTTACTTAATTCTATTGCATGAAAATCTATATCTTTTATTTTATGTTTTAATGGATGAATTTTCCTTTCACTTACTCTATAAAAATTTTTATTATAAAAGAATATTCTCCCAGGTGGAAAGCTTATTGGTGATTTAATACCAAAAATCCAGAAACTCTTAATTTGAGGCGATATTATTAAAAAGCGACTATTTTGATGAAAATAAAGCGGTGCTAATCCTATAGGGTCTCTATAAACTATTAAATTATTTTTATAAAGTGATGTTATTACATATAAACCATCTTTATTAATTATTTTTTCTATAAAATTTGTTTTATTGATTTCTTTCTCAATTTCTTCATTAAAAAAATCGTATCCATAAAAAATCGTCTTTCTTTCATTTTCACTATTTATTATCTTTAAACCATTTATAATGGCTATTCCAATAGCAATATTTGAATCGGATAAATTTATATCTAGTGCATTCTTTTTTTCATCATAATCTCTTCTTGTATGTATGACATATTTTTCAATTTTTGAGAAAGTTAGATTATTAAGTATTTCTTTAGTTTTTTCAATAGCATCATTTCCTTTTTTGTCATAAATTATTACAATCATATATTCATCTTTAGAAATTTAATGTATTATAAAAATGTTAAATACATTATCCATAAGAAGATAAACTTGTTTGCTCAAAATCTTTTTCATTTTTTAAAATTTCTTCATCTATTTTTTCTCCAACTTGCTTCTTTATTAAGATTGCAGTTTTCAAACCTATTGTTGGTACGCTTACTAAAGCATTTAAAGGAGCTTTTGATAAATCTTCAATTGTTTTAAAACCTGCTTGATAAAGTGCTCTTGCTCTCACTCTACCTATACCTTCAAGTCTAGCAAGTTGTATTAATTCACTTTTTATACCATGTTTTACTCTTTCAATCATTTCTTTTAATAATGGTATTTTGCTTTTTTCATTTATAATTTTTGATATTTCATGTGCTGAATAAATAATCCATTCAGCATTTTCTCTTAATACTGCCAAATCTCCTGGCTCAACTCTATATTTTTCATAAATTTCTCCTTCACTTAATTCATTTATCCAAGATTCTAAAACTATTACTTTTTTAAAATCTTCTAGATAAATTTCATATTCTAATGGATCTTCTTGTATATCTGGAGCTTCTATTAATAATTCATCTTTATGTAATTGATAATATAATTCGAGTTTTTCTAAAGGTATTCTTATAGCAGAAATGCTAGGTACATCTGGTGTTCTAGATATTAAATGTAAAATAGAAATTTCAGTTAATTTCTTTGGTTTATACTTTAAACCACTTATTAAAATTATTGCTGTTAATGGGTCTATGTATAATTCTGATACTCTTTTACCAAGCTTTGTTGCTTTAATTTCTTTTCCATAAATTTCTATCATTCCATTATCTTTAAGAAATTCTATTATTGAATAAATTTTTTCTTTTACTCCAATTATTCCATATTGTTTAGCAAAAAATGTTTTTTCAAAAAGTTGAAGAATTTCTTGAATATTGTTTGCATAATTTGAAGCAATTATAGCTAAAATGTGTGACCTTAAATGCCTTTCATCGGATAATCTTGACCATATTTTTTCAATATCACCATTAATGTATTTATTAAATATTAATTCTTTCTCTGCTTTTTTTCTAGCTATTGAAATTGCATATCCTATTTTATCATAACGTGGTCTTCCAGCTCTTCCACAATATTGTTTATATTCAAGAACAGGTATGCTATATAAACCAATTTCTGGACTATATCTCCAAAATTCTGGTATGATAACTGTCCTAGCTGGAAGATTCACTCCTGCAGAATTATGAACAATAAAACCAATGCTATAACTTTCATCATCTTCAACGCTTAAATTATAAACTTTGCCAGAATATTCTTCTTCTTTAATATCTCTAATTTTTAAGAGAAGAAAATTATTCCAAATTTTATTAATATTATATATTCTATTGCCTTTTTCTTGACCTAAATCGATTTTTAACTCTTTTAAAAGATTATAAAAGCTTTTTCCACTAATTTTTATATTGAAAATATTCCTTTTTCTAGAAGAAAAGCCACTATTTCTTCTTAATGATGAAATTGATGAAATATATCCTAAAGATGCTAAGAGGATTTGAATTTGATAAGCTAAATTTTGAGATACAGTGGTATAACTTATATAGTGAGTTCTATCTTCATTCTTTACCCTTATATAACCATCACCATTTATTAATCCATAAAGGAGCCCAAGCTTAACTTCACGATTATTATTAAATAACAAAATGGCAGGAATTTTTTTACAATAAGCATTATTACCTATATTTTTCCTTAACCATTCTGCAAATTTTTTATTACAGAAAATTATTCTTCTGCGCTTCCCTTTATCATTAATAACTATATTAGCCTTTGTAAAATACTTCTTTATTGTTGATGTAATAAACTCTGTTAATTCTTTTTCAAAAACTGCTATATCAAAAATAATGGCCCCATTTTTTGTCGTTGACCCTTCTGCTATCCAAATTCCTAACAATCTTGATATTTCATAATTTAATGGCAAATATTCTGGTGTTTTATCATTTGCTGAATGGAGTGCATTTGTTTTACCACATTGGTTATGAATATAAGAACTTTCATTTTTTAAATATATTTTATCACATTGATACTCCGCTTTAGGAATTGGTTGGAGTAACATGAATGATACTTTACCGTCTTTATTGTTTTTAAATTCACTATAAAGTTCTGATGCTCTCATCCATTTTGCTTCATCATATTCATACCAAGTTCTATTAGTACCATTAGATAAATGAGATTTATGTTTTATTTGTTTAATGACTAAAACTCTATGTTCTGGTGTCATTTTAGCCATTAAGCTGCCATATGGTATTATTGTTAGTAATTTTCCATTATATTCACGTTCTAAAGGTGAAATTACTTTTTTAAATCTACCATTATGTGTAAGTACTAAATTATCTTTAGTAAGATCTTTTATTTTCTTAACACAATCAATAGTTATAACTGGTGTATCTGGATGTAAACATAAAGTTGGAGTTGCTACTAAAATTTTTATATATTTTTTTCTAAAAGCATCTTCTATTAATGTTCTATATGGATGACTTAATCCTGCATGATGATATGCTACTCCTTTTTTAATAACACTTGCTATTTTTTCAGCATAAGAAGATTTTCCTCCTATTTCGAGTATTTTTTCAGCATATTCTTGAAGTATATCTTCTTTTAAAAAAGATTTAAGAATTGTTTTTGAAATTGCTTTTGCAGCTTTTTCAGCAATTTTTTCAGCCTTTCTTCTAGTTGTAGTAAATACAAGAGCTTGTCCATTTTCCATAATAGTTTCTAAAGCAATATTTATTACTGGTTCAAAATCTTTAAAATTTATTTCTTTAATATCTCCATTTGAAAATTCTATAATTCCATCATAGTAAATTCCTTCTTTAAGTGGAACTGGACGCCAATTAATATTTATTAATTTAGATTTAAGCCAATTTGCTATTTCTTCTGCATTTTTAATTGTTGCACTAAGAGAAATTACTTGAGCATTAGGAACTGTCTCAAGAATCTTTGTAACAGTCATTTCTAATGTTGGTCCTCTTTCAGAATCTCCTAAAAGATGTATTTCATCAATAATTATTAAACTAATATTTTTTATCCATTCAGCTCCATGTCTTAATAAGCTATCTGCTTTTTCATTCGTTGTGATAATTATATCATATTTTGATAACCATGGATCAGAAGAATCGTAATCACCATATGTAACTATTACTGAAGCTTTATTTTCAAAATATTTTTTAAATTCATCATATTTTTCAGCTGCTAATGCTCTTAAAGGAGTTAAATAAAGAACTTTTCCATTATTCTCTAAATGTTTTGCAGTAGCAAATATTGCAACTAATGTTTTTCCAGAAGCTGTTGGTGTAGCTAAAACTAAATTTTCTCCTTCTAAAACTCCTTTTTTTATAGCTTCTTCTTGTGGAGGATATAATTCTTCTATTCCTTCTTTTAATAAATTTTCTTTAAGGTATGATGGAATTGGTATTTCTTCTATCTTCATTTTTTATCTATGCCATTTTATACATTCTAGGCTTTGGAGAATATATTCTTCCATCAGTAATTAATTGATTTAATATTCTAGTAATCTCAATATCAGTTAAGCCATCTTTTTTCAATTCATCTCTAAGAACATCTTCTTCAACTATTCCTTCCTTTTCTTCAATTTCTTTTATTTTATCCATTACCATTACAATTTTATCTCTAACGCTTTTAGGTTTTCCAGTCATTAATACATCTATATCCATTTTACCTGTTTCAATGTCTATTCCAACTTCTGATAAAGATTTTTTCATTAATAAAACTACAGCTCCTGCATCTTCTGCTGTTGCAATTTTTCTAAGAGCAACTCTTGCTCTAGCTTCTGTTAATCTAATTAAAGATTCAAGTTGTCTAGCTGTAATAGCTACGGTTGATGTTTCTTCATAACTTTTTCTCATTTTCAAATAAAAATCTTCTAATACTTTTAAAGCTTCTTCACTTAAAATAGGCTCTATTCTTTTTGCATATGCTATATACTTCTTTAATATTTCAGGTGGAATTGGTGGAGAAACTTTAGGAGCACCTGTTGCATGTAAAGTAATTAAATGAGAAGCAACTTTTTTATCTTGTTCAATTTCTGGTACATCTCTTAAAACAAATATTAAATCAAATCTTGATAAAATTGTTATTGGTAAATTAATATTTTCAATAAATTGTCTATAAGGGTCATATCTTCCTAAGGCTGGATTTGCTGCAGCAAGAATTGCTGTTCTTGCATTAAGTGTTGCAACTATTCCACCTTTTGCTATACTAATTGTTTGTGTTGCCATTGCTTCATGTATTGCAACTCTATCTTCTGGTCTCATTTTATCTATTTCATCTATACAACAAACTCCTTTATCAGCTAAAACAAGTGCTCCTGCTTCTAAAACCATTCCTCCTGCTTTCTCTCTTAAAACAGCTGCTGTTAAACCTGCTGCTGTAGAACCCCTTCCAGAAGTATACAATCCTCTAGGTGCTATTCTTGCAACATATTGTAACAAAACACTTTTTGCAGTACCAGGATCTCCTATTAGTAAAATATTTATATCCCCTCTAACTCTTACATTATCTGGAAAAACTTTTGTTCTTCCACCAAATAATAAAAGCATTATTGCTTCTTTTATATGCTCAAGACCATATATTGAAGGAGCAATAGAATCTATTATTTTTTTATGAATAAATGGATCAGAAGCCATTTCAAGAAACATTTTTTCTTCTTCAGGAGTTATTTGAATTGTTTCAGGCTCTTTTGCTAATGTTTCTATATTATTTGCTTCAATGTATGGTTTAAAAACTCTTAATGTTGTTTGAGTAGCTTTTTCTTGTGTAGAGCTAAGCACTCCAACTACTATTACTCTATCTCCTGGTCTTGCTTTATCAACTAAATCATCCTTAAGCCTTACTTCAATAACTCTTGGTAATTGTCCTGGAGGTAAATCCTCTGGTTTTTCTTGCAAACCAATTACTTGATAATCAATATAATCTGAATTTTCATAATCTAATACTAATTTTGATCCGCTTGCTTTACAAGCTGGATTTCTACAACGTTTTGGAATTTCTATTTTTAAAGATGAAGCTTGCTCAATTTCCATTAATGCTCCACATACACTACATCTAAAAACTCCTTTTTTAAGCAAAGGTCTAACATTTGTAGCTCTAACAACTATTCCATCTACCATTATAAGCTTTCTCAAATGTGCTGACCTTATTTCTCTTAATGGTGTTATGATTGGTAAATTGGTAATTCTTACATGGAAATCTTTTATTTGTGATGCATATTCTGGTGCTTCGATTTCTAATTGTTTATATGCTGCAAAATCTAATAAAGGTAGGTATTTTAATGGTTTTTCAACTAATTCATGCGAAAATTCTTTATCATATGCTATAATATCATTAAAATCTATAGGAATGGATTTTTCATTTGTTGCAGCAGCTCTAGCAATTAATTCTCTATATTTTTCTGATTTAAAAAATTTAATGAATTTTTCTTCTATTGTTTCATTTGCCATTTTTTCACACTCTTAATACTTCCTTTTTCCAATTCTCAATTATAGATTTTAATACTTCGAATAATACTTCTTCTTCTATAGAAATTTTTTTATCAATATCTCTTATAGACGCAGGCATTGTAGCTATTCTTATCAATTTTGCTAATCTTAATGAAATTATATCTTGTATGATATTATAAAATTCCCTTTTTTCTTCTTCATTACAATACTTCATTTTTTCTTTAACCATTAAATAAAAATACTTTGGTACTTCTTGTACTTCATTTATAATATTCCTTTCTTTCCATTCAAGTTGTCTAAGATAATTTATATCTATTTTATCTTCTTCATATTTAGCTACTTTAGCTTCTATAAGCTTTTCTCCAATCCATCTTCTAACATTTAAAACTGTTCCTTGTTTTAAATCATTATATACTTCACCATTTATTTCAAGATAAGGTATATTCCTAATTAAAACAATTTTTATAAATGAATTTAAATATTCTATTTCTATATCTTTTATTTTTCTAGAAATTTCCATTTCATAAAAACTTAAAGTCATTTAAACCATAGTAAATAAATAAAAGTGAGTAAAAAAGTTTTTACTTCATTTATTTTTTTAAAAAATAAAATTATATATACTAGAATATTATTTCATTAAATTGAATGTATTCTTTAAGAAAGGATTTCCTATCATTATTTTTATTAATATTAATTCTTATTTCAAATTCTATAATATTAATTAAAGCTCAAATAGAAGAAAATTATATTGAATACTTTATAAAAGTTGATAATGAAGGTTCAGCAATTATAGAAATTTCTTATAAAAATAATAAAGAAAATAAAATAATTTGGATAGCAGTACCTAGTGAAAGAAGCCTTTCAAAATGGTTTATTGAAAATGATACTTTAATATATACTAACCTTTCTCCACTTATTGATATATCAACAAATTCAACTTATTATTTTTATGATAATTTAACAATATTCATGCCTTATCCTGGCAACTTTAAAATTAAATATAATTTTTCAATGTCTTCATTAATATATGAACCTAATGCATATTTTATGTCTCCTCATATAATGTTTTCTTTAAATGAAAATGCTTTAATTAAGATCTTATTACAAAATGTTGAAAATATTGAATATTACTATCCTAAGCCTTATAAAGAAGAAAAAATTAATGAAAAAACATTATTACTTTATTTTATTTTCAGATCTTTTTCTCAAAGGATTAATAGAATTGAAATATATTATAAAGTTACAGGTAAAGTATTTTTAGAAAAAGTAAAAATTAATAGATTTATTGGTATCACTCCATTAAGATATAAAAAAATAATGGAAAATATTTTATTTCTTTATAATGAAATATATGAAAATTTAAGTAAAATATTTCATACAAATCTTGAAAATGTATCTGTAAGATTTTTTACACCTAAATTGGGAGAAGTATCTATACAAGGTTATACTCCATTCAATGCTTCTTCTCTTGGAGATATTTATTTAAATATATTTTACATTAGATTTATTAAAGGATATTTTGAACAAGCTGCAATTCATGAACTTATACATCATTTTCTTTGGAGTATTGGAATAAGCCCAGAAGTTTTATGGTTTCATGAAGGTGCTGCTAATTTCTTTTCTATATATTTAATTAAAAGAATTGGGTTTGAAGGAGCTGAAATGATTGAAAAAGATTTTATTAATAAAGGTAAAAAAATGGAATATTTAGGATTTATAGAATCATGGACCCCATATCATCAACCAATAAATATGCAAGATTATTATATAGCTTCTTATATGGTTTTTTATTATTTAAATGAAACATATGGATTTGAAATTTTTGAAAAATTATTTTATGTTATAAATGAGAAAAAAGAAATTATTAAAGAAACATCAGAAATAGTTCATATACTTAATGATATTACTGGAGAAGATACATCTAAAAAATTTTTAGAATGGGGTTTTTCTTTATCGAATGGAAATTATTATGAAAAAATATTTTCTTATAAAAATCAAATAATTGAATCTATATTAATAAGTTTAATAATAATTTTTATAGCTCTCATCTTTAGAATTGCTATAAAAAGGAAATTTAAAATATAAAATATGCGGCCGTAGTCTAGTCTGGTTAGGACATCGGCCTCCCGAGCCGATGATCGCGGGTTCAAATCCCGCCGGCCGCACTTAATATTTTTTCTTTTTTGGAAAATCCTTTTAGCTTTATTATTCTTCATTTTTTATGATATATTAATGGCGATAATTGAAATTAATGATTTAAATTTTCAATATTATGGTAAAAAACAATATGCATTAAAAAATATTAATTTAGAAATATATGAAGGAGAATTAGTTTTAATTTTAGGTAAAAGTGGATGTGGAAAATCTACTCTCATAAAATGTATTAATGGATTAATTCCAAATAGATATGAGGGTAATTATAGTGGAGATGTTTTTGTTAATGGTTTAAGAGTTAAAGGTGTAAATTTAGCAAAATTATCTGAAATAGTAGGAACGATAATGCAAGAAGTAGGAAAACAACTTATTTTATCTAGTGTAGAAGATGATGTAGCTTTTGGTCCATGCAATTTATGCCTTCCACGTGAAGAAGTGAAAAAAAGAGTATATGAAGCATTAAAATCTGTTAATGCTCTCCATCTTATAAATAGAGATGTTACTGAATTAAGCGGAGGAGAAAAACAGAGAATTGCTATAGCTGGAGTTTTAGCTATGAATCCAAAAATAATCTTAATGGATGAACCTTTAGCTAATCTTGATAGTGAAGGTGTAAGATTAATACAAGAACAAATAAAGAAACTTCATAAAGATGGTAAAACGATTATAGTTGCTGAACATAGAGCTGAAGAAATTCTAAACATTGGTGTTGATCGTATAATTATTATGGATGATGGAAGGATTATAAAAGAGACAAAAAATGAAGAAGATTTATTATTTTTCTCAAATTCCATAAAAATTCCTGCTAGGATTTTCTTAAAAGATAAAAAACAAAATATAGAAAAAATAATTATTCCAACAATCCCTAAACCTTCTATTGGAAATATTGCAATAAAATTTGAGAATGTTTCTTTTTCATACAATAGTACTTTTGCATTAAAAAATATTAATTTAGAAATATATGAAGGAGAAAGAATAGCTCTTCTTGGAAATAATGGTGCAGGTAAAAGTACTCTTTCAAAATTAATGCTAGGCCTTCTTAAACCAACAAGTGGAAGAGTAATTGTTTATGGAATGGATACTAGAAAAAAAGAAGTTTATGAAATAGCTCCTTATGTTGGTCTTGTATTTCAAGATCCATTCAATATGCTTTTTGCTAAAACTGTTAAAGAAGAACTTTCATATGGTCCAAAAAATATAAATATTCCATTTGAAGAAATAAATAAGAGAATCGAAGAAACAATTAAAAGTTGTAATATAGAACATTTAATAGAATATTCACCTTTTGCTAGTAGTTATGGAGAAAAGAAAAGAATTTGTGTTGGCTCAATTTTAACAATGTTGCCAAAAATTCTTATTCTTGATGAGCCTACTGCAGGTCAAGATTATTTTAATTATACTTCTTTTATGAATTTTGTTCTTAATCTTAAAGATAAAGTAAGAACATTCATTTTAATAACGCATGATACTGATTTAGCTATAGAATATTCTGATAGAACAATAATATTAGCTAATGGATGTATTATAGCTGATGGTCCTACAAGAGAAATTTTAGCTAATCCTGAAAATTTGAAAAAAGGGAAAATAAGAGAAACAAGTCTCGTAGAAACTGGAAGGAAAATTACTAATGGGAAAATGTTATTAAAAATGGATGAAATAAAAAAGTTTTATGAATATTTTAAATAATTTTTCCTTAAACTTTATATATTTTAACTTTTTATTTGATAATGATGAAAAATGTCTGGGAAAAGAGAAATCTTAAGTGTAACGAGTATTGTAGCAATGGGTATTGGAACAGCTCTTTATGCAGCATTCAATGTATTCTTTAATATTTTCCAATTGCCTGGAACACAACTTGTAGCTCTTAGACCAAGTGTAGCAATTCCAATGTTTTTTGGCTTTATATTTGGCCCAATAGTAGGTTTCGTAGCTGGTTTCTTAGGAAATATTATAAGCGATGCTATTAGTTGGGGTGGCTTTTGGTGGAATTGGGATGTTGGTAATGGATTGCTTGGTTTAATTCCTGGATTAGCAATACTTATGATTAAAAAAGAAGAAATGAATACAAGTAAAGGATTAATTCTATGTTCAGTTTTATCTATTATAGCTTCAATTATTGGAATGGGCTTTGCATCATATACAGACTATATTTTTGGTTATGGAATTTCTACAATAGAAGAAGCAACATATGCATTATTCCTTCCAGCAGCAATTACAGATGCAATAAATGGTGCTATTATAACTCCAATTCTAGTTGCTGCTTATTCAGCTGCTGTTAAAGGTAGAGCAAGGAGGGCTTAATGAGTGAATTTCGGCTTATAAAATATATTGAAGGAGAGAGTATAATACATAATCTTGATCCACGTACTAAAATAATTTTTGTTTTTTCTATACTGTTTTCTCTAACAATTTCTTCTTCTATAATATTACTCATACCTTTGCTTATAATATCCTTTTCATTTTATTTATTAGCTAAATTGCCTTTGAAGAAAACTATTACAACATGGAAATTTATACTTATTATAATAGTAGTACTTTCTTTGCTTAATCTTCTTACCATTTCTATTTTATATAAACATGGTGGAAATATTATTTTCGAAATTTTTGGATTTGAAATTACTGATGAAATGATTCAAAGAGCTATTTTACCTATAATAAAATTATTATCATTAGCTATTGTAACGATAACTCTTGTTTTTACAACTCCTCCAAAACTTTATGCTCCAGCATTAGGACAAATGCATATTCCATATAAGCCTGCTTATATAATACAACTTGCTTTTAGATATATACCAGAATATATAGCAGAAATGCAAAAAACTTTAGAGGCACAAATGGCTAGAGGATTTAAACCTAAAGGAGGAAGAAATCCTTTAGCAAAAATTTTATCCATTATTCCATTAATAGTTCCAGTCACAATTTCTGCAGCTCTTTCAATATATGATATAGCTGATGCAATGGAATTAAGAGGCTTTGGAGAAAAGAAAAATCATACATGGTATAGAAAACTTGATTTTAATAAAAAAGATATATTTCTAATTATATTATCTATTCTTATATTAATAATTTACATTTTTTCATATTTTTATTTTTAAATTTTAATTTAAAAATAAAATTAATTAAAAGTATAATAAAGAGATTTTTAAGATTATAATATTGGCGATGATGACTCTAGCCAGAATGATTGATGATCTGGATCTTGAGTTCTGAGCCTTTTTTTATTTTATTTTCCATTTTTTATTTTCAAGCAACTCTCAAATTTATTTTCTTCCTTTTTCATATATTATAAGTAGATATAGAGAATGAGTAAAATATTTCTATATGAAGAAAAATTATCCTTAGAATACGTTCCTCCAAAACTTCCTTATCGTGAAAAAGAATTAGAAATGCTAAATATTTTCTTTAAGAGTTTTATTAAAGAAGAAAAATTTATTTCTCCTAGAGTATTAATTTCTGGCTCTGTTGGAACAGGAAAAACTGCTTTATGTAAATTATTTGGTGAAAAAGTAGAAAATGAAGCAAAAAAACATGGTATAAAAATTAGTTTTGTTTATTTAAATTGTAAGCTTCATAGAAGTTTATTTACAATACTTAAAAGAATTGGTGAGCAACTTAAAATTTCTTTTCCAACTAGAGGTTTTTCAAATGAAGAATTAATCCATGGAATAATAGATTATTTAGATAATAAAAAAATTAGATTAATTTTAGCATTGGATGAAATAGAATCTCTTTTAAAAGAAGAAGGCCCAGAAGCACTTTATTTTCTTACAAGAATAGGAGAAGAAAGAAATGAAAAATCTATTAATCCATCATTAATATGCATACTTAGAAATCCTGAAGTTTTAAGAATGCTTGATGAAAGTTCAAGAAGTTCTCTTCAAAGTAATTTTATTCATTTAAAAGAATATGATGAAGAACAACTTTATGGAATAATTAAATATAGAGCAAGTGAAGCATTTTATGAAAATGCAATTTCTGAAGAAACTATAAGATTTATAGCAGAAATATCAAGTGAAAGAGGAGATGCTAGATACGCTATAGAACTTCTTTGGAGAGCTGGAAAATTTGCTGAAGCAGAAAATTCAAAAATGGTTTTACCTGAACATGTTAGAAAAGCTTCTGCAAGCATTTATCCTACAATAAAAAAAGAAAATTTAACATATTTGAATATTCATGAAAAAATTATTCTAATAGCATTAGCAAGAAGTCTTAAAAAAACTGGAGAAGCATATATAACTTCATCTGAATTAAACGATTTTTATAAAATGGTATGTGAAGAATACTATATTGAGCCTAAAGCTTATACAAGATTTTGGGAATATTTACAAAAGCTTGAGGATTTAGGTTTTATAAGAATAAAAGTTTCAAGTAAAGGAATAAGAGGTAGGAAATCGTATATTTCATTACCAGAAATACCAGCTTCTATTTTAGAAAATGAATTATTAAAACTTATTAATATTGATAAAAGCAAGAGATGGTTTTAAATGGAAATATTTGAAATTGAAGATATTTTATCTTCACGTGGAAGAATAAGAATATTAAAAGTATTAAGTGAATTAGAAGAAATGAATATTACACAAATTTCTAAAAGAGCAATGTTAAATTATGAAACTACATTATCTCATTTAAAAAAACTTATTGAAATGGGAATTGTAAAAGAGAAAAGGTTTGGTAAAATAAGAATATTTAAAATTAATAAAGAAAATAAATTAACATTAAGAATAGTAGATTTTATTAAAACATGGGAAAAAGAAAAAATTCTCTTAGATTTATAATTCATTTTTTATAAAATCAATTTCTTCCTTATCAAAATTGAAAAACTTCGATATTTTTTGAGTAGCTTCTTCATTATTTAAGAAAATTATTTTTATAAATGGTAAAATATTTTTTGAAGCAGTATAAGAAGATGTATGGCATTTAATAGCTATTTTCTTAGAAATAGCATTTTTCTTATCTATATAATTCTTGATGCTATTTAATAATCTTATTTTTTGAGGAAAAGAAAATTTTGTAAATCCGCCTTTATAATCCTTAGCAGGTATTGCTACACCCCCTGTCATTAATGGAATTGCATATTTCATATAGCTCCATTCTTGTTTTTTTGATATTCTAGCAAAATATAAATCAGCTTTAGCTAAATAGCTTAATATTTTTTCTAATATTTTAATATCTTTTATTTGAATTGGAGCATTATCTAAAATCCATATGAAGAATGTTTCAGGATCTAAATCTAAGTTTACTGTAGCTTTACTTACTTCATTTAGATTTTTCCCATGAAATACTAAAACTAAACTATCAAAAACTTGTTTTAAACGATCTCTATAACCTAGTGCTAATAAGCTTTCATTATTTATTTCTTTCTTACCTTCTCCAATAGCTTGAAGATCATTAATTGCTGACCTAACATCTCCAGCAGACCTTTCTGCAATATTCTTTAAAACCATTTCATCATATTTGATTTTTTCATTATCACATATTTTTTTTAAAAGAGAAACTATTGATGCTTTATATACTTTCTTAAATTCTATCAATTCACTTTTCTCTCTTAAAGGTGCAAGTCTAGGTTGCCAAATGTCATTCGCAATTAATACTATTGGCACACGTGTTTCAGATATTATTTTATTTAAAACAGATAAACCCCCCATATCTTCCTTTCCAGCAATTCCATCAACTTCATCAATAATTATTATTCTTTTTTTTGAACCAGAAAGAGTTAATTGTTGAGAAGCAACTCCTGCAACTTCATTCATTTTATTAGCATTTCTCCAATCACTTGCATTCATTTCAATTGTATCATAATTTTTTTCTAATGCATATGCTAAAACTAAACTTGTTTTTCCAACTCCAGGTGGACCATACAATAAAGCAGCTTTTTTAGTAGGTTTTCCTTTCTCCCAAGAATTAATCCACTCAAGAAATTTTTGAATAGCCTCCTTATTTCCAATTACTTCAGATACCTTTTTTGGACGATATTTTTCTACCCATGGAATTGTCATTTTTCTTATACCTTTTTCATGAAACTAATTTTGTAAGAAAAGCCATTAATTGTATTTCAGGAGTAGCACCTTCAGAAATTCTATAATCTACTTCTCCTAGGAAATCAATTAATTTAAGTTTTTTCTCATCAGGTAAATTAAGCTTCATTATTTCTTTAAATAAAGCATTTATTAAATCATTACTTGATGTCCCATCAATATATAGAATTTCTCTTAATACTTTTAATGAATCTTCAAATTTATTAGCTAATGCTAATTCAATCATTTTTCTAACATTTCCTCTATTTACTTGTCCAAAAACTTTGTAAATAATTTTTTCATCTATTTTTTCACTATAAGTAGATGCTGCTTGTAAAGCATTAATGCATTTTCTTAAATCTCCTTCAGAAAATTCATAAATTTCTTCTAAAGCTTTATCTGTAACTTCAATTTTCTCCATTTCTGCAATTTTTCTTAAATAATCTACAACTTTATCTTTTTGCAAAGGCTTAAACCTAAATATTGCGCATCTTGATTGTATTGGTTCAATTATCCTATTACTATAATTTGCTGCTAAAATAAATCTACATGTGCTTGAATATAATTCCATAGTTCTTCTAAGGCTATGTTGTGCTTCTGGTGTTAGCTGATCGCTTTCATCTAAAAGAAGAATTCTAAAGCCTACATCACTAAATGAAACAGATCTTGCAAATGTTTTTACTTTCTCTCTAATTACTTGTATACCTCTTTCATCACTTGCATTTATCTCTAGAAAAAGTCCTTGAGCAATATATTTTGGGCCATAAAGATCTCTTGCTAATGCATGAGCAGTAGCAGTTTTTCCAACTCCAGGTGGACCTGTAAAAAGCATGTGAGGAATTGCTTTTGTTTTTAATATTGACTTTAAGCTTGAAATGACTTCTTCTTGATCTACAACTTCATCCAATGTTTTAGGTCTATATTTTTCAATCCATGGTAATGAAGACATACTAATCATCCTCAAATATAATAGTTTAAATTTTAAGCTTATATATTTATGTTAAAAACTTTTTTAGCATTATTGGTTGTAATTTCAATAACTTTTTTTATAGGTAAATTCTTTATTTCAGCTATTTTATTTACTGAAAAAATTATATTTTTTGGCTCATTTATTTCATTTGCAATTGGACCTAAAACTGGAGAATCACTTTCAAGCATTAAAAAATCTATTGGAAGGATTTTAACTAAATTTTGTTTTTGTTTAGATCTAACAATAGATGGTGGAATTGAAAAATAGTATCCATATTCAATCCCTTTTAAAGCATATTTTGCTTTTCCATCAAAAGCATGTAAAACAACTTTTTCAGCTTTTTCATTTATTAAAGTTTCAATAGCATATTTTCCAGCACTTCTAGAATGAACTATTAATGGTAAATCATAATCTTTAGCTAATTTAATAAAATATTTAAAACATTTTAATTGTTCTTCTCTTGTATTTTCTTTTCCTAAATAATAATCTAATCCAACTTCTCCTATTGCAATAATTTTATCGATATTTTTTTCTATAAAATAAATAATTTTATTAAAATCACTTAAATCATATGGAGGTAATCCGATTGATAAAAAAATATACTTTCTATCAGAAATGTTTAATGCTTTTATAGCTGAATTATAACCAAGTCCAGAAGTTATAATAGCTTTTACTCCTACATTTTTTGCATTTTCAATAACTTTCTCTCTATTTTTATCAAATACTTCATCTTCTAAGTGACAATGAACATCTATCATTTTATTTCTCTTCCTAAGATCTTTATTTTATAGTTTTGCTACATATATTTTTGAAAAAATAATATTTATTAAAAATTATAAATTTTAATAAAAAATTTAAGAAATAAGTTATTGTAATTTTAATAAAAAATAATTAATCTTAAAAAATAGGAGCATAAATATTTTCCAAAAATAAATAAAATGGAGATAAGTGTTTGGATAGTGTTGAAGAAATAATTGAAGAAGCTCGACAATTTTTTGCTTATGATACATGTAGAAATTATCAAGCTAAAGCAATCAATTCTATTTATAATGCTTTACTTAATAAGAATCATGTTTTATTAGAAGCTCCTACTGGATGGGGTAAAACTTCCGTTGCATTAGCTACTTCTCTTGCAATTCAAAAGGAAAAAAATTTAAGAATTATCTATTTATGCAGAACTAATCAACAAATCTTTACAGTTTTAAATGAACTTTCTAAAATTAAGGGAAAAGGAATAAATATTAATATGCTTGGATTGTATGGAAGAAATCAACTTTGCATTTTTAAACCTATTGCTTCAATTAAAAATATTGCTTTTTATCATACATGTAGTGCAATAAAAGCAGCTAGAAAATGTCCTTTTTATAATATAGAAAATGGAAAATTTATGAAATTATTTGAAATAAACCCTTGGAATTGTAAAACAATTGAAGATTATAAAAGAATATTTTCCTTTATACCATATTGTCCATATGAAGGAATAATAAATTATTTAAAAAATGCTGAAGTCATAGTAACAACTTATAATCATATCTTTAATGATTTTATGAGATCCTTATTGCTTAAACGTATGAATACTTCTTTAAATAAAGTTTTAATGATAATAGATGAAGCTCATAATATTCCAAAATTTTCTCAAACAATTTCAAATATATCATTAAAGCTTTTCATTAAAGCTTCAAAAGAAGCTGAAAAATATGGATTTAATAATATAGCTGAAAAAATTAAAGAAATTTATGAAAAATTAAGTAAGATTCAACTTGAAGAAGGAGAAGCAATAATCGATTCAAAAATTTTTAATGAATTAAAAATAATCGATTTTTATAATATGGGTAGATACATTCAAGAGCAAAAAATACTTAATAATAAAGTCCCTACTAGCAATTTACTTATTTTAGCAGATTTTCTTTCAATAATTAAAGAAGAAGATGTTGTTTTATTTTTAAATCTTTTAGGTGATAAAAGATTTATAGAAATTGTAAGATTTGATCCATTAAGAATAACAAAGCCTATTTTTGATAATATTTATTCAAGCATAATAATGTCTGGAACACTTTCTCCAACTCAAGCTTATATTAAAATGGTTGGAATATCCAACCCAGTAATTTTAAAAATTCCATATCCATTTCCAAAAGAAAATATTAAAGTTTTATTAACTAATGGTATTTCAACAAAACTTAAAGAAAGAAATGAAATTCTTTATTATAAAATCTATAAATTGCTTAATACAATAAAATGGATTAATACAAATGAATTAAATATTGAAAATTCTTTTGGAGTTGCTGCATTTTTTGCAAGTCATGAATTACTTCAAAATTTCTTAAATTTTTTAAATAATTATAATTTTAAATTAAATTGGGATAATGTTTTTATTGAAAAACAATTTATGGGAACTAATGATATACATCAATTGTTCATTAATTTCATAAATACTGCTTCAAAAAAACATGCATTATTATTTGCAATTCAAGGTGGTAGGCTTGCTGAAGGAGTTGATTATATAGCTAACACTTTACAAACAATAATCATTATAGGGATTCCATATGCAAAACCAACTCCAAGAATTAAAGCAATGATAGCTGCATATGATAAGATATTTGGTAAAGGGAAGCTTTATGCATATATAATTCCTGCACTTTGGTCTTCTCTTCAAGCAGCTGGTAGAGGAATAAGAGGGCCAAATGATGTTTGTATGATAATATTTATGGATCGAAGATTTGCAAAATTAAAGAGGCTAATTCCATTATGGATAAGGTCACAAATGAAGAATTATCATATAGATAACATTGAAGAAGCTTTATACGAAAAAGCTTTCACAATTGAAGAATAAATTATTGATATTGAAATTTTTTAATTATTTTAATATATCATCTTCAAATAATTATAGAACAAATAATAAATAATGAAAGTGATGCTATAAACATTATTAACCATATAGCTTTATCCCATAAAAAAACTTTATATCCATCAAGAATTCCAAATGGTAATAAATTAATTAAAGCTATCATTGCATTAAATAATGCTGAATATAACATAATTTTATCTAAGATAATGTATGGAGTTTTTATATAAGAAATTAATAAAAATATATTTCCTAATATAATATTTATTAATGGTCCAGACATTGATATTTTGCCAGTAGTTTTTCTTGAAGCAATTCCAGCAATAACAACTGCACCAGGAGAAATTATTTTAAAAAATGGTAAAAATATAGATATTAAAGTTAATAATGCACCACTAATACTTAATCTAAACTCAGCCCATAAACCATTTTTTTGAGCAATAAATTTGTGAGCTAATTCATGCAAAATGAATGAAATTGTAAAAATAATTGTTATTAATACTATTCCAAAAAATGAGAAAATTATTTCTTTAAATAATGATAAACCAACTAATAAAACTAAGAATGTTCCAATAATTAAATGTTTTATTTCTTTTTTACTAAATCTGTAAATTTTATAGGTAGGAATTTTAACGATTGGATAATATATTTCCTCTTTTAAAATTTTTTCTTCTTCCTTTTTAATTGGAATATACTCTTTCTCTATTGGCACTTTTGCTTTCCATATCATTGAACAATTATGCTTTTCAGGAAGTCTATGTTCAGCACAAAAATATTCTCCACAATAACTACACTTAAATGGAAGAATTTCTTCTTTTCCACATACTTTGCATTTCATTTTTGATTCCTCCATTTAAATACCAATTCATAAATTTTTCAGGCAATTTAAAATTTTTAAATATTCTATTTATGTTTTCACCAAGTATTTTTATTGCTTCCTTTTTTGCTATACCTAAACCTTTTTTCTCAAGTAATTTTAAATATCCAACTTTTTCAGGGTTTATTCCCATTGATAAACATCCTACACTATCTGTAGCTACAATATTAAGGCCAGCTATAAGTATATCCATTTTTATTGGATTTCCATAAATTTCATCTTCTTCAGAACCTATTATTCCATCAATAATATTAATTTTAGTTTTTATTAATGTAGCTAAGTCTGCTAATTTTTCTTGAATATTTTCATGTATGATATTTTTTGGCCATATGCATCCCATAAGATTTTTTACACATAATGTTACTCCAGCAATATGATGTATCTTAAGTTTAGAAACATTTATAATACAATCAGACTCTAAAATAGTTTTAGCAATATTTACTTCTTTAAGATTATATAAATTTGGAATTTTTATTGTAATAAATTTATCTTTATTTAAATTTATTAATTTAATATTATATTTTTTTGATACTTCTATTAATCCAGTTTCTTTAAATGCATTTTCAGCAGTTTCTATAGACCATCCTCCTTCTGCTATGCAGATATTTTTAACTCCCCTATTCTTTAACCATTGGATTAAAGCAATTATTATTCTAGGATCTGTAACATGAATATAAGGTTCTTTTTCTACAATCACATAATTTGGTTTAATTACTATTTTATTTTTTAAATCTATAATTTTTTCCGCCTTACATAATTTCAAAGCTTCTTCAATTTTTTCATAAATATTTTCTTCAACATTTTTTAAAAGAGCAACTGTTTGTTCTTTCATTTTTCATTACTTAAAAAATGATCTATTCTATATTTGAAAAATCTATTTTTAAATTTAGTATTTCAGATAGTTTATATAAAACATTTTTTGAAGCTTCTATATCTGGCTCTTCAGGATCTTCAATATTAGGCTTAGTTTTTCCAAATAAGCATAATCCATCTATATTATAAAATTTTGATAAACCTAAAAGTATTCCAGAAAAACCATAAAATGGTCCTTTATAAAATGGCTTTAATCCATATTTTTCCATTTCTTTTAAAATATTTGAATTGTTTGCAGCACAACATACATTTTCATTACCACCTGTATATCCAGCTAAAACAATAATTTTTTTAATTCCAATTTCTTTATAAAATTCTAAAACTGCTTCAACAACTTCATATTGTCCTTTAAAATCAGCTTGATAGCCATAAGTTAAAATGATTTCATGCGAATCTATTAAATAATTTTTTATACATGGAATTTCTATTTCTTCTTCAAACAAGAATATGCCAGCTTCACCAGTTAAATTTGGATCAGGAATATATGATGGCTTGCTTCCATGTATTAATGGAAAATAATATGAATGTACTTCAGCTATAAGCTTAGGATTAAAATATTCAATTAAATAATCTAAAGCAAGCCTACCAACAGACCTTAAGCCTTGAGAAGCAGCAATTGCTATAGGTGATTTTAAAAATGGTTTTTCAAAAATTTTAATCCAAGTTTTTTTAGAATATTTAATAAGATTAACCAATATATCCCACTCTTTCTCTTTTACCTTTAGTTGCTTCTTCAATTGCTCTTTTTTCTATTTCTTCTATTTTACGAATTATTTCTTCCATGTATTGTGCTTGTTTTTCTAACCCTCTTAAATCCAAAGGAATATTAAGAATATTAGCTAATACTGATAAAATAGCTTTAGATGCTTTTGGATCTGCTATCATACGTCCTGAAGGGATTATATACGAAGGTGTTTCTCCAAGTAAACATATGCTATCAATATTTCTTGTTTTTGCTAAACCAAATAATAAACCATTTATTCCACTTATACTTCCTTCTTTCATAATTTCTACATTATACTTCTTTAATTCTTCTATTAATTTAATATTAGATGCTACTCCATAAACTTTCCTTTCTTCATTATAGCTTTCACTAATGTATGCAGCCATTGTAAAAAGCTTTTTAACATTAAAATCTTTTGCTAAATCTAAAGTTTTTTCAACAACATCATATTGTCCTTCTGATGAAATTGCTTGAGTATTACCAGTAAAAATAATTAAATCGAGATTATTAATATTTTTAACAAAATAAAATTCATTTTTCATTAATTCAACAAGACCATCTTCTTTAACTAATACATATGGAGGAAAGAATGGAGAATATAATTCTCCAAAAAGTTCTGCATTAAGTTTTTCAATTAAATAATCTGCTGATAATTTTCCAACATATCCAAATCCAGGTAAACCAGCAATCATTATAGGATCTTTTAAAACGGGTTTCTTTAAAAGAATGATTTTACATTCCATAATAATCATAGAAAATAGTTAAAAGAAGATAATATATTTTTCCATGTTTTTAGAAAATAAATGGAAAATAGAAGATTATATTTTTAATCCTGCTGTTATAATTAAAATATAAGATTTTTAATGTTTTATTAAGAATAAAGGCTAAATATACAAATTTAAAATGAAAAATTAATAAATAACAAAATTGAATAGAATTTCCTTAATTGAAAAATAATGTTTGGAGTGAAAAAGGATGCCTAGAAAAGTTAAGAAAATATCAGAAGTATTAGATATTCTAAGGCAAAAGGATCAAATAAGGAATGTTGGTATAATAGCGCATAGCGCTTGGCGCTATTAATGCGCTAAACGCGCGTAAGTTGATCATGGAAAAACAACAACTACAGATAGTTTACTTGCTGCTGCTGGATTGCTTTCTCCAACTCTTGCAGGAAAAGCACTTGCTTTAGATTATTTAGAAGAAGAGCAACAAAGACAAATGACAATTAAAGCAGCTAATATTTCATTATATTATGAGCTTGAAGGAAAGCCGTATATAATAAATATGATAGATACTCCTGGTCACGTAGATTTTTCAGGTAGAGTTACAAGAAGCTTAAGAGCAATAGATGGAGCTGTAGTTGTAGTTGATGCAGTTGAAGGAGTAATGGTACAAACAGAAACTGTTACTAGACAAGCATTAGAAGAAAGAGTTAGACCAGTTCTTTATATTAATAAAATGGATAGATTAATAAAAGAATTAAAGCTTACACCTAGTCAAGTACAAGAAACATTAGCTAGAATAATAATGGATTTTAATAGACTTATTGAAATTTATGCAGAACCAGAGTATAGAGAAAAATGGAAAGTAAGTCCTGCAAGTGGAACTGTTGCAATAGGTTCTGCAAAAGATAGGTGGGGATTCACTTTTCCTCAAGCTGAGAAAAAAGGAATAAAATTCAATGATATATTGAATGCATTTGTAAAAGAAGATATAGAATGGTTAAGAGAAACGGTCCCACTTCATGAAGCAATTATAGAAATGATGATTACTCAAATGCCTCCTCCACATATTGCACAAAAATATAGGATACCAAAAATATGGAAAGGTTCATTAGAAACAGAAGTTGGACAAGCAATGCTAAATTGTGATGAAAATGGTCCTGCAGTAATGATAGTAACGAATATAAATGTAGATCCTTCAGCAGGAGTGGTAGCTACTGGAAGATTATTTAGTGGGAAATTAGAAACAGGAATGCAAGTAAATTTAATAGGTGCTAGAACTTCTCAAAGAATACAACAAGTAGCAATATATATGGGTCCAAGAAGGGAAATAGTAGATGGGATACCATCAGGAAATATTCCTGCATTATTAGGATTAGATGCTGCAAGAGCAGGAGAAACAATAACGACTTATTTGCAACCTATAGAACCTTTTGAATCAATGAAATATGTATCTGAGCCGGTAGTAACGATTGCTGTTGAACCTAAGAATAGTAGAGATTTGCCAAGATTAGTAGATTTTCTTAATAAATTAAGCATAGAAGATCCAACATTGGTAACTACGGTTAGACCTGAAACAGGTGAATATTTAATATCTGGAATGGGTACTCTTCATTTAGAAATAGCTTTAACATGGATACAAAAAGCTGGAATAGAAGTAGTAGCTGGAAAACCAATAGTTCTATATAGAGAAGCAATACTTAAACCTGGAAATGTATATGAAGGTAAATCACCAAATAGACATAATAGGATATACATGAAAGTAGAACCTTTAGATCCTGCAGTAGTTGAAGCAATAAGATCAGGAGAATTATATGATGAACTTCCAAGAAGAGAAATAGCTAGAATACTTAGAGAAAAATATGGATGGGATGCAGAAGAAGCAAGGAATGTGTGGAGGATAGATTCTCATGGAAATATATTAGTAGATGCAACTAAAGGAGCACAATATTTGCAAGAATCTAAAGAAATGATAATATCAGGTTTCGAATCGGTAATGGAAGAAGGGGTTTTAGCAAATGAAAGGATGAGAGGTGTAAAAGCAATTCTTGTCGATGTGCAATTGCACGAGGATCCTGTACATAGAGGGTACGCACAAATAGTTCCTGCAACGAGAAGAACTCTTTTGGCAAGCATACTATCAGCCGAACCTGTTTTACTTGAGCCGATTATGAAAATCACAGCAAAAGGACCAAGTGATGAGGTAGGGTCAATCACACGAGTGATATCACAAAAGAGAGGAAAAATACTTAATATTGAACAAAAGGAATATTTAACATTTATTATAGGCGAGATACCTGCCTCTGAAACATTTGATTTAAGTGAAGTTATGCGTAGTGCGACAAGTGGCAGAGTATTTTGGGGAGTAGAATTTTCCAGATGGGCCCCAGTTCCAGAAAGCCTTAAAAATCAAATAATTGCTGAAATTCGCAAACGCAAAGGTCTTCCTCCACAAATACCTACTATAGATATGTTTGTTGAAAGATAAATCCAATAGCTTAATTTTTTATAATAAATTTTTTATCGCAACCCTTTATATTTATTAGAATTATATTATATTTTTTAATTAATCTGTGGAAAAATATGATAGCACAACAATATTAGGAAGGAGATTTA
>CAZHGP010000021.1:0-24998 GCA_964532175.1 uncultured Nitrososphaeria archaeon | reverse complement strand
CTATTTTTTCACATATTTCAATAGTTTTTTTAATTGTTTCTTCATTTGTATATTTCCCTTTAATAACTTCAACTAACTTCATTAATTGAGGTGGATTAAAGAAATGCATACCAATTACTTTTTCAGGCCTTTTAGTTGCTTCAGAAATTTCTGTTATGCTTAAGCTAGAAGTATTTGTTGCTAAAATAGCATGCTTAGGAGATTTTTCATCTAATATTTTAAATATTTGTTTTTTAAGATCTATTTTTTCAGGAATAGCTTCGATTATAAAATCTGAATTTTTAGCAGCTTCTTCAATATTTGTAAGAGTTTTTATTCTTGAAATTATAGAATTAATTTCTTCTTCTTTTATTATTTTCTTTTCTGAAAATTTTTTAAGGCTCCAATGAATTTGTTCGATTGCTTTTCTAAGAATTTCTTCATTTATATCTACTAGAAAAACATTAAAATTACTCATAGCGAATACTTGAGCAATTCCATGACCCATTACTCCAGCTCCTATAACTGAAATATTTTCCATATTATTAAACACCTCTAAATTATTAATTATCTTTTTTTAAAAAAGAAGATTTATTAATATATAATGTTTTTAGTCTAAAGAAAAGAGTATGTCTTTAAGTTTATAGAGAGTTATATTTTCATATTTAAAGGAGATTAAGTAAATTCTATTTAGAAGCCACTTTAAGTTTTTATACTAAAAAATAAAAAAGGAAGTTTAAGTTAATTAATATTCATAAACAATTTTTCCGTATGGTAATTTAGCATCAAATATTCCATAGTATCCTGCTATAACTTTTATCGGTTCAAGTTTGTATAGCGGATCAATTTCAGATTTTTCAAAATTAATAGATCCTCTTCCACCAAAGAACTCTCCATTTCTAGCCTTTAATTCCCCCTCAACTAATATTAATTGCCTCAATGGTTTTCCTCCCTCTTCTGCTGATGGAATGTATTTTAATGAAAAAATTGGTCCAAAAGGTAATTCTTCAAGTTTTGCTGGTCTTTCAAGAACTGAAAATGCAGTCATAAGTTTTACTCCACCTCTTTCAACTACTCCTTTTGCGTATTCTCTCTCTAAAGTTAAAGTAATATTAGCTAACTTCTTTTGATAACCCCATATTTCTCTTCCACCAGTAAGTGGTACTTCACTTGTAACATATAAAAATGGTTCATATACGCCCTTATATTTTCCATATTTTACTTGAACATATAAAGCAGCTTCATGAAATGCTCCTTGTGTAGATACAGGAAAATCTGAAATCCAAGCAATAACTTTATTTCCATTTGGCTCCAATGGATATGGAATTACTTCTTTAATATTTTCTTCTTTGGTTTCATAAAGTATCAATTGAACTCTTGCTCCAGGCCAATATATTGGAGGTGGTGGATATAATGGTGAAATTATAGGATTACTATACCCCCATTTTTCAGGTGGTAACCCCATTTTTCTAACCCCTTTTTCTTATAAAGTATAAACTTCTTTTCATTAATAAATTTTTAATATTTAGTAAATTTAGGGTTATCTATAATTTTTGGTCGACCTTTTTCTTCAATTACTAATTTTGCAAAACCTTTTTGTTTTATTATTTCATAATCATGTCCAGCATCCGAAAAATATATATATAGAAAATAAAACTTGTTTTTGCCTATATTAATAGTACGATGTGCCCAAAATGGTGGAACATAAGCAATAACTCCTTTCTTCATAAATAAATGAGTTACTTGTCCATCCTTCTTTTGTAAAAGCATTATGCCTTTACCACTAAGCCCAACATAAACTTCTGCTGTGCCTTCTTTTGCATGATAATGCCCTCTTGTTAAGTAATACTCTTTACCAATTTTTCCTGGATTTATTATTGTTATACCAAAGTTTAAATGGCCTTCTACTTCAGGTTGAGAATTTTCATAGTATTCATATATTATTGGATTTTTTGATTTAGAAAGAATTTTATTTACTGCTTCTTGGTCACTAAAGAAATCCTTTAAATCGCTTAATCTTACTTCCACTTTTTTCTTAAAAGGTTTTAGTATTCCAGTCTTAAAATTTAGCATTGCTAAATAAGGTTCTAAAATTCCAGACATTTTTTCTCACTACAATTTAAAACTTACTTTTTAATATTTAAATTTTTCCTTTTTTTAAAAAATGATAATTATTATAATTTAATAGTTGTGATTATTGTTAAAAAATTTATTTTTCTAATGATTCTTATGTGCTTTTGCGTAATTTTTTAAAAAAATTTCGTAATGAAATTTCTTTTCCTCCATATTTCATAATTAATGCTGATACTATTAATCCTACAATCAATGCACCCCATGAACTAATGTAATTTTCTATAAATTTTACCCATATCACTCCTATAAATATTGTTAATGCTATTGACCAAAATACGCGATCACCTAAAGATAATGGCATTCTTTTAACCTCCAATAATAATAAATTTTAATAAAAAGCTATATATAAATACTTTTAAGAAAATATTAATATTGATTATGGTGATAAAGTATGAGTGAAAATCCATATTTTCTAGGAATTGATGTAGGTACCGAAGGTACTAAAGTTGCATTATTTGATATAAATGGGAATGTAAAATCTTCCTCTTATGAAGAGTACCCTCTTATATGTCCCAGAGCTGGATGGGCTGAACAAGATCCAGATTTATGGTGGAAAGTTGCCATCAAAAATATTAAAATTGTAATTAAGAATTCGGGTATTTCTTCAAAAGATATAGCGGGAATAGGAATTTGTGGTCAAATGCATGCTCCGGTACCTATAGATAGAAATGGAAATTTACTTTACCACTCTCCATTACTTTGGTGCGATAAAAGAAATGCTATTCAATGCGAAAAACTAAAGTCTAAGTTAAATGAAGATGAATTATTAAAAATTTCTGGAAATATAGTTACTACAGCATGGATAGGACCAAAAATATTATGGATGAAAGAAAATTTACCAGAAATATATGAGAAAACATATAAATTCCTTGTACCAAAAGATTATTTAGTTTATAAACTTACAGGCATACCTTCTATCGATTTGTCAGAAGCTTCCGGCTCTCTCCTTTTTGATGTAAGAAATGAGAAATGGTCAGAAGAATTAGCTAATCAACTTGAAATAGACCTAGATAAACTTCCAGATATATATGTTTCACATGATATAGTTGGAGAAGTTACTTTAGAAGCTGCAAAGGAAACAGAATTATATGCTGGAACTCCTGTTATTTCTGGAGGAGGAGATTTTCTTTGTACTTTACTTGGAGCAGGTATTACATCAAAAGGTAGAGCTGCTGATATTTCGGGTACAGCTTCAATTGTTGCTTTTTATTCTGAGAAACCTTTAATAGATAAAAGAATAATGAATCTTCATCATGTTATTAAAGGATGGGTTCCATTTGGTATAGTAGAAGGTGGATTACTTAGATGGTTTAGGGATGAATTTGGGCATATGGAGAAACAAGAGGCTGAAAAATTAAAAACATCTCCATATAAAATTATGGATAAAGAGGCAGAAGCTATTTCACCAGGTTCTAATGGTTTAATTTTAATTCCATATTTTATAGGAGAAAGAGTTCTTGGAAGCCCTTATGCAAGAGGAGTACTTTTTGGTTTAACTCTTGCTCATCAAAGGGGACACATAATTAGAGCTATAATGGAAGGTATTACACTTGCATTAAGACAAACATTGGAAATAACTGAGGAATTAGGATTAAAAACAGAAATGTTTAGATTAATCGGTGGAGGTGCTGTAAGTCCACTTTGGAGAAGAATAAAATCAGATATTTATGGAATACCAACAGCATTATTAAGTACATATCAAGGAGGAATTTTAGGAGCCGCAGTTTTAGCAATGGTAGGCACAGGTGCGGTTAATAAAGATCCTGCAACTATAATAGACGAAATAGTATCAATTGTAGAAGTTTGTGAACCAATAAAAGAAAATCATGAAAAATACAATAAATTATATGCTTTATATAAAAAATTACACAATTCCATGCAAAAATTTTATGATGAACTAGAAAAGCTTCAGATATGATAAAGTAAAAAGGACTCATAGTCTTACTTTTAAATTATTTATAAGGTTTGTTAAATATTTTAATTAAGATATTTTTTCTTAATTTAATGGATTAAAAAATAGGGGCGTGTCCAATTATTCATAAATCCATCTTATAATAATCTTTAAGCAATAAACTATAAGCCTTAATATTACTCTTGTTTTAAATGATTCTTCTCTTTTTGTTTTTATTCTATTTCTTATTCTTGCTCTAACTTCTTGGATTTGTTATACCTTTCTTCACAATAGGCAAATATCCTTTAGAAACTATAGTATTTAAAAAAGGTTTTGCATCAAATGCTCCATTAGCAAACATAAATCCTGAATCTTTAGGAATGCTATTTACAAATTCTACTTCTTTATTCTTTACTCTTATAGAAATGAATAATTCATGCAGCTTTTTTCTCCAAGGGATTCTTATATAAGATAAATAAGAGAATAGCTTTTTGCATATCTTAAGCTTATTTTAAAAATTTCTTTCTCTATTATATACTTTAATATTCCATCTTTTAAGCATATTGATTTTTTAGCTTATTATTCTATTAATATAATACATATTAATGTATAAAAATAGATTAAAATTATAAAGCAATAAATAATAATTGGACACGCCAAAAAAAGGAAAAATTTAAATATCAGACTAATTAATATTATATACGATTTAAAATGTCAGGAGAAAAGAAAAAAATTAGCCCATCTTTAATTGTTGCTGTTGTTGTTATTATAGTTCTTTTAGTAGCTTTGGTATATTATGCAACTTTGCCTCCAGCTCCACCCACAGTGACTACAATAGTAATGCCAACTACCACAGTAGTAACTACAGTTGCTCCACTAACAACACCGCCTCCAGTAGAGAAAAAGGTAACGTGGGCTACAATTGCTGGATTCTATACCGATTGGGCCGAACAGGTATCTAAAAACTTTACTGCAAAAACCGGAATAAAAGTTGAAGTAATTCCTATAGATTACTCTGTATTGTATGAGAAGCAAATGATTGAATTGGCTGGTAAAACAGGAGCTTTTGACATCGTAACTGTTGAAAGTATGTGCATAGCTGAATGGGCTTCTGCTGGATGGTTGGAACCATTAGACGATTATATTAAAAGAACTCCACCTGAAGAAATTATGTACGATGATATTTTAGAGCACTTCAGATGGGTATTAACCTGGGGAGGTCATTGTTATGGATTGCCTTATTATACTTATGATCAAGGAGTTTTCTATAGAAAAGACCTCTTCCAAAGAGAAGATATCAAGGAAATGTATCGTAAGTGGAGTGGTCATGAATTAAAGGAACCAGGTCCTGATATGACATGGGATGAAGTTGTAAAAATAGCTGAATTTTTTGATGAAGTTGTTCCTGATGATATAATGCCATATGGTATAGGTCTTATGGCTGGGCCAGTTGAATCTAATGATGAATGGATGGCTATAATGTGGGGTCTTGGAGGAGACCATTTTGATAAAGATTATAATATCATCGTTAATTCAACAGAATCTGTTCGTGCAATGGAAATTTATTTAGAATTGCTTAAGCATGCTCCACCAGGAGCACTTGCTTCATCTTATGATGAAGTAGTAGCACAAATGCAACGTGGATTAATTCCAATGACCGGGCCATTCTATCTTGATCAATGGCCTAATATGGTTAAGACAGAAAAATTAATACCTGGAGCAAAAATGGGTATTAATGCACCAGTTATGGGAAGAGGGTACATTGGATGTTTTGCACTTTCAATGGATGCAGCTTCGAAAAGAAAAGATTATGCATGGGAATTCTTAAAATGGCTAGCTGGTCCAGAAGGGCAATATAGTTTTGCGGTAGGTGGAGGAAGCACGTGCAGAAGATCTGTTTTATTAAACCCAAGATTCGATCCTGAAAAAAATCCAGCAACTTATCCATATACTGCACATTATAAGTACTTAGTTCAAATAGATGATATATTAATAAGAGAATTACCAGATTGGCAGAAACCATATAGAGTTTTCAAACTACCAAAAGCATGTAGTATGTACTTAGAAAGCAAAATCACTATAGGTTCTATAGCTGCAGGTCAAGCAACGCCAAAAGGAGGATTGGATCGTTTAGCATTAGCTTATGGTACACTTCTTGGATGGGGGTATCCAGTACCAAGCATGAAACCTCCTTCATGGTGGAAACCTCCACCTGATTAAGGGAAGAAAAAAGTATATAACTTCCTTTTTTCTTTTTTTATAGAGGTTTTAAGGAATGAAGATTAGCAAAGAAAAATATATGCCTTGGCTTTTAGTTCTTCCTGTTATGATTATAATATTTGGTTTTACATTATATCCTCTTTTTCATGCTATTTATTATAGTACTCGTAATACTGATTTAAAAGTTGCAGAAGACGCATTTATAGGCATAGATAATTATCGACGTTTACTTAATTATGATTCGGAACTTGCTGAAGCAGTAGGAAGAACCTTAACATATTTAGCTGGATGTTTAGCCATTCAAATACCACTTGGATTTGCTGTTGCTTTATTACTAAATAGAGATTTTAAAGGTCGGCGTATAGCTAGGACAATTATTACACTTCCACTTGCAGCTGCTCCGATTGCTATTGGTCAAGTATGGAGATATATGTATCATTATGAATTTGGTATAATTAAATATTTATGCAGTTTAATTTTCGGTAGCTCACCTAATTGGACAGCCGACCCAAATTGGGCTATGCTTGCTATAATAATATATGATTCATGGCAATGGACACCTTTTGTTGCTTTAGTTTTATTAGCTGGCTTACAAAGTTTGCCTCCAGAACCTTACGAATCTGCAACAATATATGGAGCGACAACATTACAAAAATTTAGATATATAACTTTACCTAAAATGAGAGGATTAATAGGATTTGTAGCATTATTTAGGTTAATAGATTTAGTAAAAACGTGGGATCCTATAATGGCAATCACTTGGGGTGGACCTGGTAGAGCTACAGAATTACTCAGTTGGTATCTTTATAGAGTTGGCTTTTATTATTTTTGGATAGGATATGCTAGTGCAATTTCACTTTTATTCTTATATTCAGTCATAGTACTCAGTGTTGTTTTTATTAAAATAATAGCAAAATATTAAGGTGGTGAGTATAATGAAAATTAGTAGAAAAACTAAGCATTATGTTGAAGATACATTATGTTATATAGCATTATTCTTAGTTCTAATTTTTACAATTTTTCCAATAGTTTGGATGTTTCTAACATCTATAAAAGATGAGGCAGATATTCTAACAATTCCTCCAAGAATTTTCTTTAATCCTACTCTTGAAAATTATAATTTTGTTTTTGAAAGATCAAAATTTTTCCGTGGTTTAATAAATAGCTTAATAGTTGTATTTAGTGTTATAGCAATAACACTTCCAATAGCTATGCTTGCGGCTTATAGTTTTGCTAGATTTAATGTTGGTGGTGGTCAAATACAATTTTACATACTTACTGTAAGGATGTTTCCACCAATTGCTGCAATTGTTCCATTCTTTATAATTTTCAGAAATATAGGATTGCTTGATAATATCTTAGCTCTTATTATTTTAAACACTATATTTAATTTACCATTTACAGTATGGTTATTATATGGTTTCTTTAAGGAGATACCGCAAGATCTTGAAGAAGCTGCAATGACGGAAGGCTCTACGAGGTTTGAGGCTTTTCGTGAAATAGTTTTACCTCTTATTGCACCAGCCCTTACAGTAGCAGCTATATTTACTGCTCTATTTACTTGGAATGAATTTTTATTTGCTTTTCTTACTACAAGAACAGAAGCTATTACTGTTACTAGAGTTATGGCAGGGTTTTATACTGAAAGAGGAATTTTATGGGGGCCTTTAAGTGCATGTGCAACACTTTGCATCGTTCCAATGTTTATTTTTGTCTTATTAATTCAAAAATATATTGTTAGAGGACTTACATTTGGAGCAGTTAAATAAAGGTGTAAAAAATGGGTAAAGTTAAAGTTGAAAATTTAACTAAACGATTTGGTAAAAAAATTGTAGTTAATAAAGTAAATCTTGAAGTAAAAGAAGGAGAGCATTTCTGTCTTTTAGGCCCTCCTGGTGCTGGAAAAACTACTACTTTACGTATGATTGCTGGAGTAGAGAAACCTGATGAAGGAAATATATATATAGATGATGTTTTAGTTAATGATTTACCACCAAAAGATAGAGATATTGCTATGGTTTTTCAATTTTATGTTATGTATCCCTCAATGAAAGTTTTTGATCAAATCGCTTTTCCTCTTAAAATTCGTGGTGTACCTAAAGATGAAATAAGAAGAAGAGTGAGAGAGGTAGCTTCATTATTAGGTATTGAAAACATTTTAAATGAACCAGTAGACCGTCTTACAGCAGGAGAAAGACAACGAATCGAATTAGGAAGAGCTATAATTAGAAGCCCAAAAGTATATCTTTTAGATGAACCTTTAACAAATTTAGATGCAAAAATTAGAGCATCAATGAGAACTGAATTGAAAAGGCTTACTAAGGAATTGAAAATGACGATCATTTATGCTACACCTGATCAAATAGAAGCTATGAGTATGGCTGATAGAATTGCTATTATGAATTTTGGAAATCTATTACAATGTGATACGCCCGATGTTGTTTACAACAATCCTAAAAATCTCTTTGTAGCCGGGTTTATTGGGAGTCCCGCTATGAATTTTATTGATTGTACTATTATAGAGAAGAATGGAAATGTTTTTCTTGATGCAGGGGATTTCATATACAATGTTTCAGAATATAGAGAATTATTAGAGAAATTCATTAATTCTGAAGTAATTCTTGGAATAAGGCCTGAACATATATCAATTAGTAAAATAAAACAAAGTGAAGATTCTATTGAGGCTAAAGTCTATCTTGTGGAGCCTACACGTCCTGAGATGCTTCTTAGTGTAAAAATTGGAGGAAAAACATTAAAAGTTGTAGCAACAGAAGATTTGCATTTTGAGATAGGTGAAAAAGCATGGTTATTTTTTGATAAAAAGAAAATTCATGTTTTTAATAAAAAATCTCAAAAAGTAATTATTTAATATTGAAGTGAAGAATTATGGCTCGAGTAAAATTAGAAAATTTAACAAAAAGGTTTGGTAATGTTATAGCAGTTAATAAAGTAAATCTTGAAATAAAAGATGGGGAATTTATTTGTCTTTTAGGCCCATCTGGTTGTGGAAAAACTACTACTTTACGTATGATTGCTGGAGTAGAGAAACCTGATGAAGGAAATATATATATAGATGATGTTTTAGTTAATGATTTACCACCAAAAGATAGAGATATTGCTATGGTTTTTCAATTTTATGTTATGTATCCCTCAATGAAAGTTTTTGATCAAATCGCTTTTCCTCTTAAAATTCGTGGTGTACCTAAAGATGAAATAAGAAGAAGAGTGAGAGAGGTAGCTTCATTATTAGGTATTGAAAACATTTTAAATGAACCAGTAGACCGTCTTACAGCAGGAGAAAGACAACGAATCGAATTAGGAAGAGCTATAATTAGAAGCCCAAAAGTATATCTTTTAGATGAACCTTTAACAAATTTAGATGCAAAAATTAGAGCATCAATGAGAACTGAATTGAAAAGGCTTACTAAGGAATTGAAAATGACGATCATTTATGCTACACCTGATCAAATAGAAGCTATGAGTATGGCTGATAGAATTGCTATTATGAATTTTGGAAATCTATTACAATGTGATACGCCCGATGTTGTTTACAACAATCCTAAAAATCTCTTTGTAGCCGGGTTTATTGGGAGTCCCGCTATGAATTTTATTGATTGTACTATTATAGAGAAGAATGGAAATGTTTTTCTTGATGCAGGGGATTTCATATACAATGTTTCAGAATATAGAGAATTATTAGAGAAATTCATTAATTCTGAAGTAATTCTTGGAATAAGGCCTGAACATATATCAATTAGTAAAATAAAACAAAGTGAAGATTCTATTGAGGCTAAAGTCTCCCTTATAGAACCGATCAGCCATCGAATAATTTTTCATCTGTCTATAGGAAAACATTCTATTACTGTAAATACACATTTAATAGAAGCTAATGTAGGTCAGAAAATCTGGATAACATTTAATAAAAATAAAATTCATATTTTTAATAAAAAAACTGAAAATGTAATTATTTGAGTATTACCAATTTTTCCCTCTTAAGAATTATAAGCGAGTAAAATAATGAAAAGAGTAAAATTAATTGCGCCTAAAAGATTTATAATAGAAGAAGTTGATATTCCAAAACCTGCTTTAAACGAAGTTCTCATAAAGGTAAAAGCATGTGGAATTTGTGGAACAGATTTACATGCTTATTATGGAGAACATCCATTCATTTCATACCCTATAGTTCTTGGACATGAATTTTCTGGGATAATAGAAGAAACTGATGAACATGTTGTAGTAGAACCTTTACTTACATGTGGTAAATGTTATAATTGTAAAATTGGTAGGTATAATATCTGTAATGATTTAAAAGTTATAGGATGTCAAACTGATGGAGCATTTGCACAATATATAACTGTTCCAATTAATAAAGTTTTTTCAATACCTAAAGATATGTCATTTGAAGAAGCTACTTTTATTGAGCCAATAGCTGTTGGAATTCATGCTATTAAGAAAGCAGGTGATATAAAAGGAGAACGTATAGTTATAATGGGTGCTGGACCGATTGGTTTGATAATCCTTCAACTTTCTAAAATTTTTGGAGTAAAGGAAGTAATAATTACAGACATCTTAAATTCTCGATTAAAATTAGCTAAAGAATTAGGTGCGAATTATGCTATTAATGTTAAAGAAGAAAATCTAATCGAATGGGTATATAATACATTTGGTAGGGATGGGATCGATAAAGTTTTTGAATGTGTAGGCGGGGATCAAAATATTACAATAAATCAAGCAATTAATTTAACTCGTAAAGGAACAAGAATAATCTTAATAGGAGTTTTTAAAAGAAGTTTGCCTATTGAAATAAATTTAATTCAAGATCGAGAATTAGAAATCATGGGTTCATTAGTATATACAAGTAGTGATTTCTCTGAAGCCATTAATCTTTTATATATGAAAAAAATAAATGTTAATAAACTTATTTCAAATATACTTCCCTTAGAAAGAATAGAAGAAGCGATGAAAATGTTAGTGGAAGAGAAAGAAAGATACATAAAAATTATTTTGAAACCAAACGATACATGATCATTGTATAATTCTTTGAAAAACCATAACTTTTATATATTTCTCACTCAATATATAAGTATAAGAATGTAAGGGGTTAGATTATGCATAATGAAGAAAATAAATTTGGTATATTTATAGGTGGTGCAACTTATATTGGCGTAGTTCCAGATATTGCTATACTTACTGAAAAAATGAATTTTGATTCTTTTTGGGTTTCTGATCATATGTTCCTTCCTGAATATTTTTATCAATCTGTTGGAATGAATATAAATAAAGGGGAATATCCTTTTCTTGAGGCTTGGACTACAATAGCTGCTGTTTCAACAATCACCAAAAAAATTAAATTGGGTGTGGGTGTAACTCCAATACCTATGAGACAACCAGCTATTCTAGCAAAGCAAGTTGCAACTATTGATTTTATTTCTAATGGAAGAGTTATTTTTGGAGCTGGGGCTGGTTGGCACAGAAAAGAATTTGAAAGTTACGGATTAATTTATGATAAACATCAGATAAGAATTGAAAAAATGCTCGAGGGAATTGAAATTATTAAAAAATTATGGACTGAACCATTTGCATCCTATAGTGGGAAATATTATAAAATTCGAGAAGCTCCTCTTTGGCCTAAACCTATTCAAAAACCTCATCCACCAATATGGTTTGGAGGCACCTCAATCAAGATAATGAATGCGATTTCTCTTTATGGTCAAGGATGGGTGCCTTATTGTCCAACAGTAGAGCAATTTAAAGAACTTTATTCAAAAATTAAAGAAATGGTTAAGGAAGTAGGTAGAGACCCTAATGAGATAGAACCAGCATGTGTAGTATTAGCTTGTGTCTCCTCTAATTATGATGAAGCACGAAAAATTGCAGAACCTATCATTAAATTACGTGGAAGTTTTTCATTAAAACCTGAAGAATGGGACAAAGCAGAGAAAAGTGGAATATACGGTGGACCTGATGATTGCATAGAAAGAATTGAAGAGTATTTTAAAGCAGGAGTGAAGCATATTTTATTTGAAATAATTTCTCCAAAAATTGTATATGATAATGTCAAATTACTTGGCGAAAAAGTTATACCATACTTTAGAGAATAATTCCTTTAAGAAGAGGTGGTAAATTCATGTATGGTTATAAAAAGAAAATCATTCGCTTAAATTTATCTAAGAGGATTACAAAGATTGAGGAAGTACCTATAGCTCTTTTTAAAAAATATTTAGGCGGGAGGGGTATTGCTGCAAAAATTTATTATGATGAAATTGGACCAAATGTTGATCCATTAGAGCCAGAAAATAAAATTATATTCTTTACTGGGCCTCTTACAGGCACTCCAACGTTTGGGAGCTCTAAATGTAGTTTAGCAACAAAATCTCCTTTAACTGGAATTTATTTATGTAGTAATGCTGGTGGGTATTTTGGTACAGAATTAAAATTAGCAGGGTATGATGGTATTATTATAGAAGGCAGAGCAGAAGATCCCATTTATATTTCTATAAAAGATGATGCTATCGAATTTAAAGATGCTAAACATTTATGGGGATTAGATATATGGGAAACACAAAAAATTATAAAAGAAGAAGTCCATGATGAGAGAACAAGAATTGCTGCTATAGGTCCGGCTGGAGAAAAGCTTGTAAAATTTGCTTGTATTATGGCTGACGATAGAAGCTTTGGTCGTGGTGGTGCTGGAGCAGTTATGGGTTCAAAAAAATTAAAAGCAATAGCTATACGTGGAACAGGTAAAGTTGAAGTAGCAGAATTAGATAAATTAAGAAAATATTTAAAAGATTCTATAGATTCTCTAAAAGAGACTACAAGCGATCATACTAAATATGGTACGCCACAATATATTGAAATACTTTATAAATTAGGTGCATATCCAATAATGCATTTTCAAAAAACAGAACATGAAGAAATGGAAAAGTTATTTGGTCATTTTTTAAGAGAAAATTTTTGGATAGGGGATACAAGATGCTTTGGATGTCCAGTAGCATGTGGTAAACTTTTTGAAGTAAAAGAAGGAGCATTCAAAGGATTAAGAAGTAGACCAGAATATGAAACAATATGGGCTTTAGGTGCAAATTGTGGAATATTTGATTTTAATCATATTTTAATTGCTAATGATATTTGTAATAAATATGGAATCGATGGAATAACTGCAGGTTATATTATAGGCTTTACAATGGAATTATATTCAAGAGGAATAATTTCAAAAGAAAATGTCAATGGTATTAAAATAGAATTTGGGAATAGTGAAGCTGCAATCGAGCTACTTAAAAAAATTTGTTTTCGTGAAGGATTTGGTAATATTTTAGCTGAAGGGGTAAGAAAAGCAAGTCGAATAATTGGAAAAAATGCTGAAGCTTATGCAATGCATGTGAAAGGAATGGAACTTACAGGTTATGAACCAAGAGCATTTTATGGAATGGGTTTAGCATATGCAACTTCTTCACGTGGAGCTTGTCATAATGTTGGAGGATGGACAATTAGAGATGAGCTTATTAAGAAAAAAATTGACCGTTTTGCAATAAAAGGTAAAGGGAAACTTGTTAAAACAATTCAAGATGTTCGTGGGTATATAGATTCTATAGGGATATGCACTATACCAAGAAGAGCTTTAGGATTAACCGATGAACCAAGTGAAGGAATCCTTAAATATGTTACTGGTTTAGATTTCACTAATCAATTGCTTCTTATAGGAGAAAGAGTATATAATTTAGAAAGATTAATCTTAGTTAGAGAAGGAATTACAAGAAAAGATGATGATTTACCAATAAGAATAAAAGAAGAGCCGCTCTCTGATGGTTTTGCAAAAGGACATCGTATAACTCAAGAAATGTTTGATGAAATGTTAGATGAATATTATAGCGTCAGAGGTTGGGATCAAACGGGTAAACCTACATTTGAAAAATTAAAAGAATTAGACTTAATTTATCCTTAAAAATGAAGACTCTTTATATCTTCACTTTATTATTTCTTTTCTTTCCAATAATTTTTATAAATATTAATACTCAAATTTTTTCAGATATTAAAGTAGTTGTTTATGCCAATTATGAATATATTGGTTGTATTCCTTGCGATCCTATATCAAGATTATTTCCAGATTATTTTAATAAATTAAATAGGAGTTTGCATGAAATTGACATTACAAATATTCAATTAAAATATATTGATATAGATTCTGAAGCTTATAATGAATTAAAAGAAATATATCAAAAATTAAATGTTCCGGAATTTATATCTATGCAAGGAAGAGTTATAGTAAATATTAATGATAGATTCTTATTTATTAATATGATTCCAATCGATTTCATATTGGATTTTTTAGTTAATTATGTAAAAGATTACGATAAAATTATTATTTTTAAAGATGAAATACGTGGATTGTACGTAATAATTGATGAAAATGGATTAATTAAAGAATGTGAAACATGGAGATCTTTTGAAGAAATTAAAGGACTTATTAATATTAAAAAAGAGAGGATAGCATCATCTTCTTTAATTTCAACATTGAATTTAATTATAATAAGTGGATTAATAGATAGCATTAATCCTTGTGCAATCTCGGTCTTGCTTTTCTTCATAACCTTTATATTTTTAACATCTTTAACTTATGATTCTTTAGAGAAAGTTAGAAGAAAAATAATATTAATTGGTTCAATATATATTATAGGTGTGTATATATCATATTTATCAATAGGTCTTGGTATTTTAAGAATAATTAAAATGTTCCCATTCCTTGATTTAATCGAAAAAATTAGTGCAATAATTGTAATTTTATTAGGATTTATTAATATTAAAGATTATTTTTGGAAAAAGAAAAATTTTACTTTAAAAATGCCGATGTTTGGATGGAACATTATTAAAAAATGGCTTCATAAATTTACTATTCCATCAATATTTATTATAGGGTTACTAGTAAGTTTATTTGAATTTCCATGTACTGGAGGAATTTATATTGCTATTATAGGATTATTAGCTCATAGAGCCACTTTTATACAAGGTCTTATTTATTTAATTATTTACAATATTGCGTTTATTTCTCCTTTATTATTAATTCTTTTTATTGCTTCACATAAGAAAATAATGGAATTTTCAATAGAAAAATGGCAAGAACATATAGGTAAATATATGAGGCTATTCCTAGGTTTAATAATGATGATACTTGGAATATTTATATTATTCTTTAGCTTCTAAATCGTTTCATATTTTCTAATATTTTTATTTGCGAATTCTTTTGTTTTTAAAAATGAAAAAGATTAATAAAAAATTTAAATATTTGTTGTTCATTTAACAAAGCAATGGAAAAAGAAATAAATGCTCCAGTTCCTGGAAAAATTATCTCAATAAAATGCAAAGAAAATCAAGAAGTTAAGAAAGGGGATGTATTGCTAATACTTGAAACTATGAAAATGGAGAATGAAATTTATGCACCATCAAATGGATTAATTAAGAAAATCTTAGTTAAAGAAGGAGATTTTATTCAACATGGTAAAACAATGCTTATTATAGAAATAAAAGAGGGAGGAAAATAGTGTCAAAAGTAAAAGATATGAAACAATATGTTCATGAACTTGAAGAAAAAAAGAAAAAAATAATGCTTGGTGGAGGAATTGATGCTATAAAAAAGCAGCATGAAGCAGGAAAACTTACTGCTAGAGAGAGAATAAATAAATTGCTAGATCCAGATAGTTTTACTGAAATAGACATATTTGTTAAACATCGCTGTATATGGTTTGGAATGGACAAAAAGGATGTTCCTGCTGATGCTGTAATTACAGGATATGGAAAAATAAATGGTAGAACAGTTTTTATTTATGCTCAAGATTTTACTTCTATGGGTGGAACATTTGCTGAAATGCATGCTAAAAAAATTATTAAATTATATGATTTAGCTATGAAAGTAGGCGCACCAATAATAGGGATATTTGATAGTGGGGGCGCAAGAATTCAAGAATGCCAAGATTCTTTAAGCTATTATGGAAAATATTTTTATAAAATTGTACAAGCATCTGGAGTAGTTCCACAAATAGCATTAGAAATGGGTCCATGTGCAGGAGGACAAGCATATGCTCCAGCTTTAATGGATTTTATTTTTATGGTTAAAGGAACTAGTTATACATTTATTGCTGGCCCTCCGCTTGTGAAAGCTGTAACTGGAGAGGAAATAAGTGTAGAAGATCTAGGTGGTGTAGAAGTGCATGCAAGTATTAGTGGTGTAGCAGACCTTGTAACTTCTAATGATGAAGAATGTTTAATAAAAGCGAGGGAATTATTAAGTTATCTTCCATCAAATTTCAAGGAAAAACCAATAAGAATAGAAACAAACGATCCAGTTGACCGTATGATTCCTGAACTTGAAGAAATTGTACCTACGGAAAGAAATAAATCATATGATATGTATGAAGTTATTAAAAAAATAGTTGATAATGGAAAAATTTTTGATATAAAACCAGATTTTGCAAAAAATATAATAACTTGTTTTTCAAGAATTGGAGGTTATTCTGTAGGTATTGTTGCAAATCAACCAAAAGTAATGGCAGGAGCTATTGATGTAGATGCATCTGATAAAGCTTCTAGATTTATAAGATTTTGTGATGCTTTTAATATACCTTTAATACAATTTGTAGATACTCCAGCTTTTCTTATTGGAAGTAAAATGGAGAAAATGGGTATAATTAGGCATGGAGCAAAAATGCTTTATGCATACTCAGAAGCTACTGTTCCTAAAATAACTATTATAATAAGAAAAGCATATGCTGGAGGATATTTAGCAATGTGCAGCAAAGATTTAGGAGCAGATCAAGTATATGCATGGCCAACAGCTGAAATTGCTTTAGTTGGTCCTGAAGCAGCTGCAAGCATTCTTTATAAAGATTTATTAAAAAAAGGGGACCATGAAAAATTAAAAGAAAAGACAATCGAATATATAGAAGAATTTTGTAATCCTTATGTAGCAGCTCAAAGAGGCTATATAGATGATGTTATAAAGCCTAGGGAAACTAGAAAAAGAATATACGATGCTCTTGAAATGCTTAAAAATAAAGAGGAAAACCCTCCTATTAAAAAGCATGGAAATATGCCAGTATAAAGAATGAAAATTATAAAATTTAAAAAAGTACCATCAACACAAGATATTGCTAAAAAATTAGCTGAAAAAAATATAAAAGAAGCAATAGTATTAGCTGAGGAACAAACATCTGGAAGAGGAAGATATGGTAGAATTTGGTTTTCGCCAATTGGAGGTTTATGGTTTTCAATTCTTTTAAGACCAAACATAGATCCAATGGATTCCATTAAATTAATGGCTTTAGCAGGACTTGCTATAACTAAAGCTATAAGAGATTTTACTCATTTGCCTGCTTTCATAAAATGGCCTAATGATGTATATATTAATGATAAAAAAGTTTGCGGAATATTAATAGAATCTTCTATTGAAAATAATAGATTGAAATACGTAATAATAGGCATTGGATTAAATGTAAATAATTCTTTTTCTAATATCCCCTCTAACATATTAAAGAATATTACTTCATTAAGAAGCGAATTAGGAAAAGTTATTGACAAAGAAGCATTATTTAAAGTAATATTGAAAAAATTTAAGGAATTATATAATTCTTTCATTAATAAAAATTTTAATAAAATAATTGAAGAATATAAAAAATATTCTCTTATTATAAATAAAGACATATTAATTAAGAGAAATAATGAGATAATGAAATGTAAAGTTTTAGATATAGGAGAAGATTATTCATTAATAGTTAAAATAAATAATGAAATAATTAAATTTTCTTACGACGAAATATTAAAAATAGATTTTTGCTAAAAAAATACTTTGTTAGTTTTTGAAAAGTAATATATAAATATTTGTTTTTTAAATTTACAAATAACTTTTGAGAGGTTTGAAAGATTGAATTCGATACAATTTGGTATTACAATTACTATTTTAGGAGTTGCGTATACATTTATTATAATATTATTAATTATTACTATTTGTGAAATTCTTAAAAAAATCTTTAAGTAGCTTATGGTGAATTTATATGTTCCTTGGAAATATTTTAATGATGACAATAGGGTTATTATTAATCTATTTAGGCATAAAAAAGAAATATGAACCTTTATTACTTGTTCCAATAGGTTTTTCAGCTTTTTTAGCTAATATTCCATATTCTGGATTAACAGATGTTAGTGGTTTTCTTCGTATAATATATGATCTTGGTATCGAAAACGAATTATTCCCATTACTATTATTTATAGGCATTGGTACTATGATAGATTTCTCTCCTTTAATTGAAAGACCATGGCTTCTCATTTTTTCAGCTGCTGGACAAATTGGAATATTTATAGCACTTATGTTTGCTCTTCTAATTGGATTTAAACCTCTTGAAGCAGTTTCTATTGGAATAATAGGCGCAATGGATGGACCAACAGCAATATATGTTACTTCTAAATATGCTCCCCATCTTTTAGGTCCAGTGTCGGTATGTGCTTATTCCTATATGGCTTCAATACCTCTTCTTCAAGTTCCATTATGTAAAATTTTAACAACAAGAAAAGAAAGATTAATTAGAATGGAATATAGCCAAACTCCATTTTCAAACTCTCTTAAATTAATTTTTCCAATAATAGTTACTTTAATAGTTTCACTTATAGCACCTGCTGGTACTCCATTAATTGGTTGTCTTATGTTTGGAAATTTAATGAAAGAAAGCGGTGTGCTTGAAAGGCTTACAAAATCAGCTCAAAATGAAATTACTAATATTACAACTTTATTACTTGGATTAGCTATAGGTGGAACTATGACTGCTGAAAAATTTTTAACAATTCAATCTTTATTAATATTTTTATTAGGAATTTTAGCTTTCATTTCTGCGATTACTTGCGGAATTCTATTTGCAAAAATAGTTAATCTTTTAAGTAGAGGTAAAGTAAATCCTATGATAGGTAGTTGCGGCATTTCAGCTTTCCCAATGGCTGCAAGAACTGTTCATAAAATTGGTAGGGAAGAAGATCCTGATAATTGGCTTATAATGCATGCAATGGCAACTAATGTAGGAGGTCAAATAGCATCTATTATTGCTGGAAGCATTATTTTAACCTATGCCCCATTTTTAGCAAGCCTCTAATCATATTAAATTTCCTATATGAAAGCCTTCATGAATTGCCTCTAAAACCTTCCGTGGTTTTTTACAATCTCCAATTTCATATGTTTCTTTAAATATTGGCTTTATTATTTTAGCTAGTTCATTATTTGGTTTTGAACCACATGCAAGAATTATATTATCTACTTCTAGTACTTTTTTAATATTTTTATTACTTACTAAAACTGCTTTATTATCAATTATTTCTTCTAATTTTGTATTTACTAATATTTTCACTTTATTATTTGAGGATAATCTATTTAAAAGAAATACTCTACTTCTAATTTCAACATCTATAGCTATATTAGGTAACATTTCAACAATTGTAACATTTCTTCCATTTTCTGCTAAATATTCGGCTGTTTCGCATCCAACCATCCCTCCTCCTACAATAAGAACATTTTCTCCTAATTTCTCATTATTCATTAAAACATCCCATGCTGTAACAACATTTTTACTTTTAATCCCTGGAATAGGTGGAATAAATGGTTTCGCACCTGTAGCTAATATTATGACTTCTGGAGAAATTTTTTCTATATCCCTCAAAGTAATTTTTTTCCTAAGTTTTATTTCTATTTCTAATTCATTTAATTTTTGGTTATAATATTCTAATATGCTTTTCATTTCTTCCTTATATGGAGGAATTGTTGCTAATATAAGTTGTCCTCCAAGTTTATCATTTTCTTCACAAAGGATTACTTCATGTCCTCTTATAGCAGCTACTCTAGCTGCTTCCATACCTGCTGGTCCACCACCTATTATTAAAACTTTTTTTGATTTAATTGCTTTCTCTATCTTTATTTTATACTCTTTTCCAGTAAGAGGATTAACACTGCATGCGATATGCAATTTTTCATCTAAGCGTGATAAACATCTATTACATGCAATACATCTTCTTATATCTTCAATTTTTCCATTTAATGTTTTATTTATAATTTCTGGATCAGCAATTAATGCTCTACCTATTGAAACTAAATCGGCTTTTCCACTCTTTATTATATCTTCTGCTAAATATAAATCATTTATTCTACCAACAGTTATAATTGGAATATTTACAACTTGTTTAATTTTCTCAGCTAAATGTATTAAATATCCTCTAGGAATGCACATTGGCGCAGAAGTCCAATGTCTAGTTTCATAAGCACCAGCAGAAACATGAAGAGCATCTACTCCTGCTTTTTCTAATAATTTGGAAATAAGTTTAGCTTCTTCAATTTTAAGACCTCCATCTATATATTCATCTCCACTTATTCTAAATATTATAGGAAAATTTTCACCTAATTTTTCTTTTATTCTTTCTACTATTTCAATAGCAAATCTTGCTCTTCCATTGGTATCTCCACCATATTTATCTATTCTTTTATTTGTTAAAGGAGAAAGAAATTGTCCAATTAAATATCCATGTGCGCCATGTAATTCGATAGCTTCAAACCCAGCTATTTTAGCTCTTTCAGCAGCTTTAGCAAATAATTCAATTAATTCCTCTATTTCTTTAATTGTTAATGCTCTTGTTTTTAATCCGATTGGAGTAAGCAAACCATCTGAGGCTGATATAGGTTGTTTTCCATTAGTAACTCTAGCACGTCTACCAGCATGATGTAATTGTATTGCCGCCCTTGCGCCATATCTAGTAATTGCTTCAGCTAATTCATTTAATCCAGCAATAAATTTATCATTATCAATGCATAGTTGTATTGGATTAAGCTTGCCAATACTACTTTCAATACATGTTGCTTCAACTATTATTAATCCGACACCTCCAATAGCTCTAGCCTCATAATATCTAATTTGTCTTTCACTAACAGATCCATCTTCATTTGCAAAATTTGTTGACATAGGAGGCATTACTATTCTATTTTTTAATTCTAAAGAACCAATGGATATTGGCTCTAATATTTTAGATAATTTAGCTCCCATTCTATTATTACTTTTAATTTTGCTCTTCTTATAAAGATTTTTTTATTATTTTTAAAAACTTTGTTAAGTATTCTATAATTTCTCTATTTTTACTTTGAGACTATAAGATATAGACTTATGAAACTATTATATAAGCTTATTTTAAAATCATTTCTTTGATCCCATTAATAAATTTTTAGATATAGCATACTTTTCAAAAATAGCCTTTTAATATAAAAAATTTTCATAATGGAAAAAGAAAAAATATTTATATTATTTTATCCTAAAAAATAATGAGGGAAGAGTGTATGAAAATTCCCGAATTAGAAGAAGTGCCGTATGGTTCACGAGGAACAATTGGTCTAATAGTTGTTTCCAATAATCCAACACCATTGCCAGATTTTTATAGAATGGTACCAGCAGGAGTTTTAGTATTAGAAACTAGAATACATTTTGATCCTGTTGTTACTGTAGAAAGTACAAGTAAGTTAAGCGAAAGATTAGCTGAAGCAGCAAGAATATTATCTGAATATAAAAAGATGGATGTAATATCTTTCACTTGTACTGCAGGTAGTTTAATAAAAGGTCCAGGTTACGATAAAGAAGAAATTAGAATAATGGAAGAAGCTTCGGGAGGTATTAAAAGTACAACTACTACAACATCAAGTTTAAATGCTATGCGTTTTATGGGATGGAAAAAAATAGCTATTGCAGGACCCTATATAGAAGAAGTAAATCAAAAATTCAAGGAATTCTATAGTAAAGAAGGTTTTGATGTAGTAACTGTTCAAGGTACGGGAATATTAAAAATGGAAGACTTAGCAGCAGCTCCTCCTTCTGAAGCATATAGAATTGCTAAAGCTGCGTATAGACCAAATATTGATGGAATATTTATTGCTTGCACGACTTTTAGAGCAATAGATGTTATTGAAAGATTAGAGAAGGATTTGAATGTTCCGGTTATTACAGCTAATCAAGCTACTGCATGGGAATGTTTAAGATTGATAGGCATAAATGAAGCAATAGATGGTTTTGGTGAACTTTTAAGAAAAACTCCTAGAACTACTTTTAAAGGTTCTCCTAAATAAGAATTGCTTACGGTATAGTGTAAATACTCCAATCGTCAGAATATGGTAGAGTTTTAACTATTAATTTAAGAGATACCTTTTCTAAATATTTCACTATATTTTTTTCAAATATAAAGTGTGCATCATGGCCTGGAATAATTATTGCATTTAATTCTTTTATTTTTTTAATACTTTCTATAGCGTCTTTGATTTTTCCATATACTTGTTCAGGCTTTCCTTTTATAAATTCCCATGCATTTTTGATAGCATCACCTACTATTGCGATTTTTCTTTCTCCATTATCTATAAGTAGTGATATTGAACCAGGTGTATGTCCAGGAGTCTTTAGAACATAAACTCTATTTGCAATCTCTAATTCTTCCTCAGCATTTATAAACTCCTTTTCTTTAATTATTGGAATTAAATATTTAGGAATGTAATAATCTCCAACTTTCTCAGGTTCGTTAGATAATGCATATTCTAATTCTTTTTCATCTAAAATAATTTCAGCATTTTTGAATAGATCAATATTTAAGCAGTGATCAAAATGAAGATGGCTTAAAACTATCGTATCAACTTTTTCTAAAGGAATGGTACGTTTCTTAAACTCATTTATAAGATTTAATCTATCAGAAAAATGTCCAGTATCATAAAGAATTAATCTATCGGACTTTATTAAAGTTATATTACAAAATCCTAAAGCACCTCTACTTGTTCTACCTGGAAAACCTTGTAAAAGTATGTCAACTTCTATAGACAAATTTATCACTTTAAACGTTTAAAACTTCTTATAGTTTCTGGCACATCCCCTGGAGGAGCCATAATCCATATAAAAACTAAATCTTCTTCGCTATCGTTCATTATTTGATGAATAAACCCTTTAGGTACAAAAACAACATTTCCCTCAGAAACTTCATATTTCTCCTCATTGACCTTAACAACTCCTTTACCTTTAAGGATATAGTATGCTTCTTCTGAATCATTATGTTTATGTGGTGCACATTTTTGTCCAGATTTAAATTTACCTAATCCAATAGCCATATTTTCTGCTCCTATAGAATTCTTATCAATTAAAATAGCTAGTATCCTCTTCCATGGTTCCGGTGCTTCGAATACTTCAGCATCTTCCAAACTTCTCATAAACCTCATTTTTAATCATAAAAAAATATATGATGATAATATTAATTTTTTTCTTAAAGAACAGTAAATATTTATTTTTTTAAATAAAAATTCTTCGATTCTACTAAATTAAGTTAATAGTAATCAAAAGAAAGGGAAAATATTTATATATTTTAATGATTTATTTTATATTAAAAAATAAAAGGGGAAAGTATATGAAAAATTCAGAAGAAGTATATAAAATAGGTGATGTAAAGCCGCCATTACCTATAAAGCCTATGCCTGAAGCACCTTGGACGCTTTGGGGATGGTTTAAGAAATTTGGACCTGCATTAATTGTAACTTCTTTAGGTATTTCTGGTTTTGAAGCAATGCAAGCTCCTTTAAGTGGCTCAACAGCATTACTTCAAATTTCTTGGATCTATACCCTAGGATGTACTTTTGCAGTATTAGCAGCCTATGAAATTGCTAGATGGACTATTGCAACTGGTGAGGATATATTCCAAGGTTTTGCACGTTTAAAACCTAAACATTTTTGGGCCATAATATGGTTTCTTATAAATACTCTTATGTGGGTTTGGCCTGTATGGATGGGTGCAGCTGCAACTAATATGGCTAGGTTATTAGGTGTAGGGGATAGAATAATTTGGACTATAGTGGGCATATGGCTAGTACCAATACTATATGCTCTGGCAAGATATGTATATAACTTGATGGAATGGATATTTAAAATAGTTATGGTCACAACTACCATAGCAACACTATATGCAGCTATAGTTATAATCGGAAGTTTCCCGTCTGATACTATTGAAGTGCTAAAAGGATTCTTTAGTTTTGGAGTAATCCCAAGTGGTGTATCAATTGCTGTATTAACAGGATATTTAGTTCAACCAGGAGGAGGGACAATAAATCTCTACTATAGTTTTTATCTTAGAGAAAAAGGTATAGGGATGAATAAATACATAGGAAAAGTTACCGGATTATTCTATTCTCCTGAAGAAGTACCTGAAACTGGATTCATGTTTAATGCTAAAGATGAAAAAGAAAGAAAAAGCTTTAAGAATTGGATGAGATATGCTTTATTCGAAAACATATTAACACTTTGGCTTTTATCTATGTTCTTTACCTTTGTATACATATTAGCTGGTTATTCCATCCTTTGGAGAGCTGGAATAAAATTACCATCAGGTGAAATTCCTTTAGGAATAGCTGAAAGTTTAGGTAAAATGGTTGGTCCTATTGGATACTCTTTCTTCTTATTTTCAGTAGCATTCTCATTATTTGATACACAATTTGGTTTTTATGATGCTATGGCTAAAGTTGCAGCTGATACTCTATGGTATGAATGGCCAAGCTATGCTAGAAAGAAATCTTATAGATTTTGGTACTTCTTACTTCTTTTAATTATGGTCGCAATTAGCACTCCTTTAATATGGCTTGCACAACCATATATCATGTGGCTTTTCCTACAAGTATTCTTAGCAGCTTCTGCGGCAATATATTTACCATTAATAGTCTATATGAATAATAAATATTTGCCTGAAGAAA
>CAZHGP010000020.1:0-25492 GCA_964532175.1 uncultured Nitrososphaeria archaeon | reverse complement strand
GATGAAATATATTCTATTAATTGTTTTTATATTTAAATGGAGATATTTAAAAATATTTTTAAATTTCTTTTTTAAAAAATATAAGTAAAAATCTTTATATTAAATAAAATCTCATAAAATAATATTTTTGGTGAATTTACTTTGACAATTGTTATTAAACTTGGTGGACATCTCTTTTTCAATGAAATTATTGAAGTTTCTCTTATAAAAGCATATAATAAAGTTTTTCATGAAATAGCTAAAAAAGAGAAAATTGTTGTAGTTGTTGGAGGAGGGGGGATTTCTAGAAAATATATTTCAGTTGCACGTAAAATGGGTTTAAATGAGGCTCTCTGCGATGAGATTGGAATATGTATTTCAAGGGTGAATGCATACTTCTTAACTCAGATAATTGGAGAAATAGCATATCCAAATATAGCAGAAAATTTGCAACAAGTAAAACAATATCTTACACAAAAAAATATAGTTATTACTGGTGGATTTCAACCTGGACAATCAACAACAGCTGTTGCAGCAATAATTGCTGAAGCTTTAAAAGCAAAGAAATTAATTATTGCTACAGATGTAGATGGAGTATATACAAAAGACCCAAAAAAATATCCTAATGCAAAATTAATAAAAAAGATAACACCTGAAGAATTAAGCAATATAATTGAAAAAGAAGCTCAAATGGCTGGAGAATATAAATTATTTGATAAATTATCGTTAATAATTATTAAAAGATCCAAAATAGATTGCGTAGTATTGAATGGAAAAAAGATAGAAAATATTAAAAAGGCTTTAAGGGGGAAAGAAGTAGGAACGTTAATAAGTAATAAGTAATTTATTTTTATAATTTAAAAATTTCTTTTAGTTAAATGTTAAGTAAATGAGCAGTTTACTATTAAATTCTTTATCTTTAATTTTAAGATTTTAAAAATATATTTTTTAGTTATTTAATTAGATATTGTATGAAAATATTATCAAAATTTATAATAGTTCTAATTATCGCTCTATTATTAATTGGATCAATATATTTCATAGAAAAAATATCTAAAATAGCTACAATAACTTCTTATATTTCTATAACATATACTACTATATATACAGAAAGTTTTCTTATTACAACAACATATACAACTACTCATCAAATGCCTTCTACAACAATTACGGAGACAATTATTGTTTCAACAACCTATAAGCCATATATTACTGCTTACTTTTCTCCAAAGGGTGGATGTGAAAAAGCCATAATAGAATGGATAAATAGAGCAAATAAATCTATACATATAATGATGTATAGTTTTACATTAGATAGTATTAGTGATGCATTAATATTAGCACATTCAAAAGGAATAGAAATTTTAATAATATTTGAAAGAGAGCAAATATCAAAATATTCTGAAGATATTAAATTAGAAAATGCTGGAATAGATGTAAGATATGATAATAATCCTGCATTAATGCATAATAAAGTTATGATAATAGATAATAAAGTGGTATTAACAGGAAGCTTTAATTGGAGTTCACAAGCTGAAGAAAGAAATAATGAAAATTTATTAATTATAATAGATAAAGAGTTAGCTGAACTTTATGAAAAAGAATTTCAAAAAATATGGAGTGAAAGTACTTAAAAATTAAAGTAATAGAAGCGATTTTCTTTTATTAAAAAACTTTATATGTAATAAATTTATGAAATATGCAAATGGTGATAAGATGATGAATGAAGAAAATTCTATGAATATGTATGAAAGAGCTAAAAAAGTAATACCTGCAGGAGTAACAAGACCGTTCAGGTTTTTCGAACCTTATCCATTTTATGTAAAAAAAGCATATGGAAATAAAGTTATTGATCTTGAAAATAGAGAATATATTGATTTTTGGATGGGGCATGGTGCTTTAGTACTTGGACATATGCATAAAGCAATAGTGGATGCAGTAAAAGATCAAATGGAATATGGTTTTCATTTTGGTTTATGTAATGAATGGGAAGTAAAACTAGCTGAACAAATAGTAAAACTTGTTCCAAGTGTTGAAATGGTTAGATTTACTAATAGTGGAACAGAAGCAAATATGCATGCAATAAGGCTTGCAAGAGCATATACAAAAAGATTAAAAATAGGAAAATTTGAAGGACATTTTCATGGTATTTATGAACCATTATATGTAGGAATGGAAGGGCCAAATAAAGAAATCGAATCTGCAGGAATGGACCCTTTATCTATAGAAAATACAATTATCTTACCTTTTAATAATTCAGAAGCTGTAAAGATAATAAAAAAGGAAGAGTTAGCTTGTGTAATTATTGAACCTATTATGGGTGGAGAATCAATTCCTGCAGATATAGAATTTTTAAAAGAAATAAGAGAAACTTGTAATGAAACTGGAACATTGTTAATTTTTGATGAAGTAATAACAGGTTTTAGAATTGCTCCAGGTGGAGCACAAGAAGTATTTGGAATTATTCCTGATTTAACCACATTTGGAAAAGCTGTTGGTGGAGGAGAATTTCCAGTAGGAGCATTTGGAGGAAAAAGAGAAATAATGGACCTTATGGACCATTTAAAGCATCCTGATAAGAAAGAATTTGTAATGCAAGGAGGAACATATAGTGGAAATCCATTAGTTATGCGTGCAGGATATTATGCTACAAAAGAATATGAAAAAAGAAGCATGTATGAACATATAAATAATCTAGGGAATAAACTTAAGAAAGGGTTAGAAGAAGTAGTTGAGAAAATAGGAAAAGGATATGTTAGTGGCTTTGGTTCAATGATTAAATTGCATTTTACAAAAGAAAAAGTAAAAGATATAAGAACTGCAAATAAAGCAAAAAATAAAGAGATTGAGAAAAAATATTTCCATTATTTAATTTCTAAAGGGATGATAGCGATGACTCCAAGTGAGGTGCATTTTTATATATCATTACCACATAACAATTCAAATATAGAAAAATTAATCGAAGTAAGTGAAGAATTTTTAAAAAATATATAGTAGAATTAGAAGCTAAATTCAAATTTTTCTTTAGACTTTATACCTGCTTTATCTCTAAGCTCAGCAAGACGTTCAAGTAATATTTTTTGTTCAATACTAGCAACAAGTTTTCTAGTTTGAATAACAACATCAGGATTAACGCTTACGCTATCAATACCGCAACGAATTAAGAATTCAGTAAAATCTGGATAAACACTTGGAGCTTGCCCACATATGCTTACGGTAACACCCTTTTTATGAGCAATTTCGATCAAATGAGCAATAGCACGTTTTACAGCTGGATCTCGTTCATCAAAATAGCGAGAATCTATTGCAGGTAAAATGGCAGAGTCTCTATCAGTACCTAAAATGAGTTGAGTTAAATCATTGCTACCAATGGAGAAACCATCACAAAGATTAGAGAATTCATCAGCCATGAATATTATCGATGGTACTTCTGCCATTAACCAAACTTTGAAATCTCTACTTCTCTCTAAACCTTCTTCTTTCATAATACGTAAGCATTCTTCAACTTCCCATGTGCATCGAACAAAAGGAAGCATAACCCAAACATTTTTTAATCCCCATTCATCCCTAACTTTTTTAATAGCTTTACATTCAAGTCTAAATGCTTTTTCATATTGTGGACTAATATAACGAGATACCCCTCTCCATCCAAGCATAGGATTATCTTCAGTAGGTTCGTATTTTTCCCCACCTTTTAATTGTCTATATTCATTTGTTTTGAAATCGCTGAATCTAACAACTACAGGACGTGGTTGTATAGCTCTAGCAACTTGAGCAATACCTTCTGCCATCTTATTAACAAATTTTTCAGCTTGACCACTTTCAAGTAAGTAATTTGGATGTTCACCAATATAGCTTGCCATTATAAATTCAACTCTCATTAAACCAATACCATCAAATGGTAAGTTTTTATATTCTTCAATTTTTTCAGGAACCCCTAAGTTCATATAAACTTTAGTAGCAGTAATAGGAATAGGTTCAGCAAAAGCAGATGGGGCTCCAATACTTATAGCAGATGGTGCAGTAGGTTTAGCAATAACTTCTTCTAAAATTCCTTCATAAACAACACCACTCTTAGCATCTACAGTATATTCTTTATTTGTTATGAGAGTCTTAGTAGCATTACCAGTACCTACAATACATGGAATACCAAGCTCTCTACTAACAATAGCAGCATGGCAAGTCATACCCCCTTCATCAGTAACAATTGCACCAGCTACTCTCATATATGGAACCCAATCAGGATTAGTCATTTTTGTAACAAGAATGTCACCTTTCTGAATGAGTTTAGCAGCATCCTCAGTTGTTAAAACAATTTTAGCTTTACCAGCGTATATCCCAGGACTAGCGGGCAATCCTTTTATGACGATTACTTTTTCAGTAGCAGATACAGTAGTTTTAGCTACTTCAGTTACAGGCTTTTCTTCTTTCAAACTCCAAACAGTTTCAGGTCTAGATTGTACAATGAAAATATTATCAGGAAATTTTCCATCTTTATCTATAGCCCATTCAATATCTTGTGGTCTTCCATAATGTTCTTCTATACGCTTAGCAAGTTTAGCAAGATAAACAATTTCTTCATCGCTTAAACAAGGAGCATTCTGTCTTTCTGGAGGGACTGTAGCGTGAACAGTTTTACCAGTTTTTGGATCTCTAATATATTCAATAGTTTTTGTTGAAATACGTCTTTCTATTATATTAAAATTATTTTTATCAACAATAAAATCATCTGGACTAACAGCACCTGAAACAACACTCTCTCCTAAACCCCAATTACCTTCAATAACAATTTGATTACGATTTCCAGTAACAGGATTAATTGTAAACATTACGCCAGCTGAACGAGAATTAACCATTTTTTGTACCGCAACACTAATAAGAACTTTTTCATGAGGGAAGCCTTTTTGAGTTCTATAAAATATAGCTCTTGGAGTAAATAAACTGCTCCAACATTTTTGAACTTTTTCTAATACTTCAGATTCACCATTTACATTTAAAAATGTTTCTTGCTGACCTGCAAAACTTGCATCTGGTAAATCTTCTGCTGTAGCACTACTCCTCACTGCTACTGATACTTCTATAGCTCCTACTTTTTTCGATAATTGCTTATAAGCTTTCTTAATCTCATTCTCTATTTCTTTTGGCATTGAAGTTTCTTCTATTAATTTTCTTATCTCTTTCGATGCTTGTTCATATTGTTCTGGATTATTTGGATCTACTACTTTCTCTTTTATTATTTCATATATTTTTTCTGCTATTCCTGTTTCTGTTATGAATTTTTTATAAGCATAAGCAGTTATTGCAAAACCTGGTGGTACTGGTATCCCTGCGTTTATCATTTCTCCTAAATTTGCATTTTTTCCTCCTACTAAAGGTACATCCTCTTTTCTTACTTCTTCAAACCATAAGATTAATTTTTCTTTTTTATTCATCATAATCTAGAGTTTTTGATTTTTTACCTGCTTATTAATTTTTACTTTATTATTTTTTATAAAAAGTAAAAATTCGAAAAAAGAATTCAAACAAAATTAATAATATGCTTAAATTATACTTATTCTTTAATATATAAGGATTTGGGATTAAAAATGAGAATTTGGAGAAGAAACTTACAAAAGACTGGAGGAGGTTCGTATATTATCACGCTACCTAAAAGTTGGATTGAAAAACAAGGAATTTCCGAAAAAACACAATTATTAATTAAATTAAATGAAGATGGATCGCTTACAATAAGTATCGAAAAACCCGAAGAATACAGTAAGAAAAATGAGATAGTTATTTTTGATAGTTTATCTCCTGGAAGAGATATTATTGGTAGCTATTTATTAGGTTTTGATACTATAATACTTCAATCTTCAACAATGTTTAGTAGGGAAAATATAATAGATATTAGAAAGATCGTAAGAAGTTTAGCTGGTGCAGAAATAACAGAGGAAAGTTCTAATAAAATTGAAGTCCAAATTTTACTTAATTCAGAAGCTGTTGCTCCTGAAAAAGTATTGAGAAGAGAAGCTGCTCTGGTAAATAGCATGGTATTAGATTGCGTATTAGCTCTTATGAGTGCTAATAAAAATTTAATTCATTCAATTATTGAAAGAGATGAGGAAGTTAATAGACAATATTTTATATTAGTTAGAGTTATTAGATCAACTATTAGTGATCCTGAAGCATTAAAAAAATTAAATTTAACACCATTAAAATTAATGGATTTAAGATTAGTTGCAAAAATTTTTGAAGATACAGGAGATAAAACAGTTGAGATTGCAAAGGAAATAATAAAAATTTTAGAGAAGAAAGGGAATGAAGAAAAATTCAAAGAATTAAAAGATATAAGCTTAAAAATTACAGAGTTGCTTAATAAATCTTTAGAAGCTTTTATTACCGAAAATCATGAAGAAGTTATTAAAATATTATATGAGCAAGAATTATTATCAAAAAGAATTTATGAATTTAGTAAAAAAATTGTTTCCATGGAGGAAAATAACATCTTAAAAGAAAGTATTTTAAAAATAATTTCTAAATTTGAGGGAATTATTAATAATATATTAGACTTAACTGAATTATCAGCTCCAATAAGTAGGAATTTTATAAGAAGATCATAAAAAAAGAGGTGAGTATTATAATAAAAAACAAGTCGATAGAAATTGTAATAGATGAAGAAAAATGTAAAGGCTGTGGCATATGCATAGCTTTATGTCCATTAAAAATTTTAGTTAAAAGTGATAAACTTTCCTCACAGGGTTTTAATTTACCTTTTCCAATAAATAGGGATAAATGTATTGGTTGTAGAATATGCGAATATTATTGTCCAGACTTTGCAATATATATTATTGAGGGAGAAAAATGAATGAAATAAGTGAAATTATTAAACCAGGAAATTACCTAATGATGGGAAATGAAGCTTGCGCATTAGGAGCGATTATTGCTGGATGTAGATTTTTTGCATTTTATCCAATAACTCCTGCAAATGAAATAGCTGAATATATGTCTATCTATCTTCCAAAAATTGGAGGTATTTATATACAAATGGAAGATGAAATAAGTTCTATTGCTTCGGTTATAGGTGCCTCATGGACTGGATTAAAAGCAATGACAGCAACATCAGGTCCAGGATTTACTTTGATGCAAGAAAATATAGGACATGCTATAATGACTGAAACACCATGTGTAATAGTTGACGTTCAAAGATGTGGGCCAAGCACTGGAACTCCAGCATTACCTATGCAAGGTGACGTGTATCAAGCTAGACGTGGAAGTCATGGAGAATACGAAATAATCGCTTTAGCGCCATCTTCTGTTAAGGATACACTCTTACTTACAATAGAAGCTTTTAACCTTTCAGAAAAATATCGAGTACCAGTTATAATATTATCAGATGCTCTAATTGGACATATGATGGAAAATGTGGAAATACCTGATTTATCTTCCATAAAAATTATTAATAGAAAGAAACCTTCAAAGCTTGATGAGTCACAATTTTTCCTTAGTGAAGATATCTCTCCTATGCCAACTTTAGGTTCAGGATATAAAGTTCATATAACAGGTTCAACACATGATGAGAAAGGAATTAGGAATGTTTATGATCCAATATACGTAGATAATTTAGTACATAAAATTTATGCAAAAATACATAAACATATAGATGATATAGTTAAGATCGAAACTAGATACCTAGACAATTCAAAAGTACTGCTTCTTTCATATGGTAGTGTAGCTAGATCTGCACTTCATGCAGTCAAATTGGCTAGGAAAGAAGGGTTAAAAGTTGGATATGTTAAATTAATAACATTGTGGCCTTTTCCTGAAAAATTAATATCTAATATGATTAATAATGGAGAAGTAGAAAAAATTATTGTTTTAGAAAACAATATGGGTCAAATAGTTAATGAAGTAAAAAGAGTTTTGCATAAAGATATAGAAGTAAAATTTTTACCTCCTGAAGTCCTAGGCACTATTCATGATCCCATGTATATTTTAGAGAATTTAAAAAAGAATATGGGGTGATAAGTAAAGTGTATGAGCATCCATTAATAAAATACCTAAGGAAAGGAATACGCCAACCTTTTTGTTCAGGATGTGGAAATGGTATAATAGCACAATGCATATTAAGAGCTATTAATGATCTAAAAGTGGATATGAAGAAAATAGTTTTTGTATCAGGCATAGGTTGTAGTGGTTGGATTCCAACACTTTTTAATGCTGATACATTACATACAACGCATGGCAGACCGATAGCTTTTGCAACCGGGGTTAAATTAGGCAATCCAGAGTTGAAAGTAGTAGTTCTTACTGGTGATGGAGATGGAGCGGCAATAGGTGGAAATCACCTTATTCATGCTGCAAGAAGAAATATTGAAATATTAACAATTTTAGTTAATAATCGTATATATGGAATGACTGGGGGCCAAGTTGCACCTACAACCCCACATGGTATGAAAACAACTACTACACCTTATGGAAATATAGAATGCCCATTTGATTTATGTAAACTTGTAGAAGCTGCTGGAGCAGCATATGTGGCAAGATGGACCACTTTTCATGTAAAACAATTAATATCATCCATAAAAAAGGGATTTTTAAAAGAGGGTTTTTCTTTTATAGAAATTGTTTCTCAATGCCCTATACAATATGGCAAATACATCGATTTGCAAGAGCCGGCAAAGCTATTATTAATGTTAAAGGACCTTTCAATTAATAAAGATAAAGCAAAAACAATAAATGAAAAAGAACTTAAAGAAAAAATTATAATTGGAGAATTTGTTGATAGAGAAGTAATTGGTTTTTCTAAAGCGTATGAACAATTAATAATTAAAGTGAGGGAAAAAAGAAATGAATAGAATAGAAATAATAATAGGAGGGTTTGGAGGACAAGGGGTTTTATTAGCTGGTAAAATATTAGCTGAAGCTGCAATGTATGATGGAAAAAACGTAGTTCAAACTCGTTTATATGGAGCTGAAGCAAGAGGCGGGGCTACAAGGTCAGATATCATAATATCCAATGAAGAAATAGATTATCCTTTAGTAATTAAAGCTGATATTCTAATTGCAATGTCACAACAAGCTTTTAATCAATATATTAAAAATGTAAAAGAAGATGGTATTATTATAATAGATGAAGATTTAGTAAAAGAAGATTTTAAAAATGAAAGAAAAACACATATATTAAAAATACCAGCTACAAGATTAGCTTCTTATGAATTAAAATTTCCTAGAGCAGCTAATATGATAATGATAGGAGTATTGACTAATCTTACTAATATAATTTCTTCAAACTCCATTATGAAAGCTGTTAAGAATAATGTACCAAAGAAAATTGAAGAAATAAATTTAAAAGCTTTAATGAAAGGATTCGAGATAGGAGAGTCTTTAAAAAATTCTTAATCAAATTATACTAATGTAAAATAAGTTATCATTAATTTGCTCCGGCCGGGATTTGAACCCGGGATCCTCGGCTTTCTCCATTTTTAACGAAAGGCCGAGATACTTGACCGGACTATACTACCGGAGCATAAAATCATACTTAAGAACTTATTTTTTAAATATTAATCTTATTTATTCTTTTTTAAAAAAAAGAAGGGTTGTAATTAAATTTTTCAATACTCAGGTGTTGTCTCCGATGGTGTCTTAGCTTTTTCTTCTTTTCTTCTAGAAGCAGCTACAACATCATCTATTCTTAGAAGCATTACAGCAGCTTCGAAAGAAGACTTTAGTGTTTGTTCTTTTACGCGTAGTGATTCTACTATTCCTTTTTTAACCATATCTTCAATATTACCTGTTAAAACATTTATACCATAGTTTATACCATTCCCTTTATGCTTGCTTCTTAAGTTTGTCATAATTTCAATCGGATCAAGACCAGCATTTTCAGCTAATGTTTTAGGAACGATTTCTAATGCTTCAGCATATGCGAGGAAAGCCAATTGTTCACGCCCACTTAATTTTCCAGCATTAGCATTAATTTCCATAGCTAAAGCAGTTTCTATAGCTCCTCCACCAGGAACTATCTTATTATTTTCTATCAAATTTATTACATTGAAAATAGCATCATTTATTGCTCTTTCAGCTTCATCCATTTGTCTTTCTAGTCCAGCACGTATTAATATTGATACTGCTTTTGGATTTTTGCATTCTCTAACAAATACCATTCTATCTTCTCCAATCTTTAATTCTTCAACTAATCCAGCATAGCCTAAGTCATTTTCTGTTAGATCTTCAATATTTGTAACTATTTTTGCACCTGTAGCTTTAGAAAGTTTTTCCATATCAGATTGTTTCACACGTCTAACAGCCATTATACCAGCTTTAGCCATAAAGAATTGAGCAACATCATCTATTCCTTTTTGACAAAATACAACATTAGCTTTAGTAGCAATTATTTTATCAACCATTTTTTTAAGAATTGCTGTTTCTTCATCAAGGAATTCCTTAATCTTTGATGGATCTCTTATTCTTATTTCAGCACTAAATTCTGTTTTTTCTATTTCGAAAGGTGCATCTATTAATGCTATCCTTGCATTTTCTATTCTTTTCGGCATAGCAGAATGAACTACTTCTTTATCAACAATAATTCCCTTGACTAATTCTGATTCTAGGAGACTTTTACCTTCTTTCTTAATTATTTGTATATCATCTTTATCAGCTTTTAATTTTCCATCAACTTCTCTTAAAACACTAAGAACAGCATCTATTGCAATATCTGCTAAATGTTCTCTTGCAAAACCAAGAGATTTGCTTGCTATTGATGTAAGAACTACTTTTTTAATTGTTTCTCTATCTTTAATGTCAATAGTAATGGCATATTTATTTAATAACTCTAATGCTAAATCTAAAGCTTTTTTATAACCAGAAATTATAGTTGTTGGATGAACCTTTTGTTCAATTAATTCTTCAGCTTTTCTTAAAAGTTCGCCAGTAATTACAACAACAGTAGTTGTTCCATCACCAACCATATGATCTTGTGTTTTAGCTACCTCAATAAGCATTTTTGCAGCAGGATGCTCTACATCCATTTTATCAAGAATTGTTGCACCATCATTTGTTACTATTACATCTCCAAGAGAATCTACAAGCATTTTATCCATTCCTTTAGGACCTAATGTAGTCTTAATTATTTCACTAATTATTCTAGCAGCAGCAATATTATTTCTTTGAGCAGGTCTACCTCTGGTTCTAGTAGTTCCTTCCTTTAATATTAAAATAGGTGGTTGTCCTGAAGCTTCCAAAAAAATCACCTCAAACTCAAATTTTCTAGAGTAGAATGGATAAATGCTCTAATATAAGTTTTTAACCACTTTTCTTCTTAAATATGACTTAAATAATACAAATTAGTCTTAACTTTTATTTTTAATGAATATAAGAAGTAAAAAAATTAAAAAATAAAGTAATATATTGTTTTTCGAGATTTATAAATTATTAGTTTATAAAGAGAATTTGAAATATTCAATAAGCTAAGAACCAAAAAATTAAAGGATTTTTAGCTTATAACCCCTTTTAAAAGAGTTTTTGCTGCTCTTTCAATGTCTTCTCTTTTAACTGTTCTTCTACCTGCATATTGAGCAAGACCTAAAGCTTCTTTTGCTAGTGCAAGACCTACTTCTTCAAGTATACGTCTAAGCTCTTCTGTTGCATCTTCACTAACACGAGGAGCTCCTGCCTTTTTAATTATTCTATGAATTGGAGCTGAAGATAATTCGCTTTCTGACATAATAACACCACTTTTTAACAATAAAAATGGCTTAAAGATAATATTTATGCCTTTCTAAATCTAATGTTTTCTTATTTATAAGCTTTTTTATTTTTTAAAAGTAAAAAAAGAAAAGAGCCTTAGATGCTTCTTTATTAAAAAATTTTTTAATAATTATACTTAATTTTTATAAATTGTACGTTAAAATTAAAAATATTACCAGTAATTTAGTTAATTATATACAAAAAAAATAATTAGAAGCAATTAACTTTTCTTACCTTATAACATTATACTTTAAAAAAGTATTTAAAAATAAGTTTTTCTTTTAAAAATAATAAAAAATTCGGTGTTAGTAAAATTGGGAAGAATAAAAACTAGAAAAGTAAAAAGATTAGCTAAGGAAATATTTGAAAAATATAATAAAGAAATAAATGAAAATTTTGAAAAAAATAAGGCTTTAGTAAAACAGGTATTAGAAGGGGGAGTGCCCAAAAAAATAGTAAATTTAGTCGCTGGATATTTAACTATTTTAGCTAAACAAAAAAGTGAAGTTAAAAGTAAAAAAGCTGATGCTAATATTTCAGTTATATCTATGTCAAAAATATGATAATAAAATTTTTTAATGAATTCTTAAATATAAGATGATTTAGAAATTTATTATAGAATGATGAATATGACCTGTACTGAGAATATTCGATGAAGAAAATGCACCTTACTGAGAAAAAGTTGATAATATATGAAAATTATTCTTATTGGATTTTTAAAAAAGGAGTTTAATAAAGATTTTATTGAAATAAAGCTTAATAAACCAATGAAGTTAATTGAAATTTTAAATAAAAATGCTCCTAAATTGTCTAAATTGATTTTTAACGAGTTTAATAAATTATCATCTTCATTCATTTTTTTAAAAAATGGAGTATCAATTGAAATTATGAATGAAGATGAAATAATTTTAAATGATGAAGATACTTTAACAATAATTCCAATATCTCATGGAGGTTAAGTTTAATTTGCACTATTTTTATACAATGAAATACGAAGGATATTATTTAATACTTTTCTTTGTAAAAACAAAAAAAATTGAAGGATTTGAAAAAATAATAGAGGAAATTAAGAAAATTACTTCTTTTCAATTTCAAATATTTGATGCTAAAGCATTAATAAGCCCTATTCAAGTAGAAGTTGCATTTATAAATGCACTTTTATCTATTAAAGCTAAGAAAAATATAGCTAAAAATTTAGTTTTAGAAATACTATTAAAAATGGCTGCTGAAACACAAATTTCCAATGCTATAAAGAAAATAGGAATAAAAAACGGTTTAGAGTATCTAGGATTATACTTAATAGGATCTTCAATAAGAGAAATGAAAAAAGACATTAAAAAAATATTAGAAAAAATAAATGGGAAATTGATTGATTGGAATGAAATACCTAAAGATAGTATAGGGAATATTTTGAAAAAATATGAATTAGAAGAAGTTGAAGTTAATAGTATATCTCAAGATGAATTATTAAAACCTGAGGAATATTTAATATTAGAGAAAGTAGCTACTTCAGATTTAAGAAAATAAAATAAAGGATAAAATAGTTAAATAGTGGTTATAAATGAATATTTTTGCTAAATGTTTTCTAATAAAGTAAATTAAGATGTTATTAATTAATCTAAGCTTGAAGTACAAGCAATTATTAAAGAATAAAGTAAAGTACTAGGAGGTTTTCTATTAATTGCCACGTATAGCAGTTATTGATAAAGATATATGTCAACCAAAAAAGTGCGGATATATTTGTAGAAGATTTTGTCCAAAGAATAGAACTGGAATTGAAACTATAAAAATTGGTGAGGATACATATCCAAATATAGTAGAAATGTTTTGTGTTGGATGTGGACTTTGTGTAAAAAAATGTCCCTTCAAAGCTATTACGATTGTAAATTTACCAGATAAATTAACAAAAGACCTTGTACATCAATATGGAGTAAATGCATTTAGATTATATAGACTCCCTTATTTAATTAAAGGAAAAGTAACTGGATGTATAGGTAAGAATGCTCTTGGAAAATCTACAGCAATAAACATTCTTGCTGGAAAACTTATTCCAAATTTTGGAGAAATTGATAAAAAAATTGAATTAAAAGATATTACAAATTTTTTTAGAGGGACTCTTATACAGCAACATTTTAATGAATTATTTAATAATTCATTAAAAGTATCATATAAACCTCAATATATAAGTAATATACCTCAGATTATAAAAGGAAAAGTTTCTGAAATTTTAAAAAAAGTGAGTAAAGATGAGGATAAAATAAATTTTATAATAAATGCTCTTGAATTAAAAAATATTTTAGATAGAGAAATATCTATGTTAAGTGGAGGAGAGTTACAAAGAGTTGCAATAGCTGTTTGTTTACTTAAAGATGCTGATATTTACTTTTTAGATGAACCTTCAAGTTTCCTAGATATTAAACAACGCTTTAATGTTGCTAAAGTTATTAGAGAGTTTACAATAGATAAAAAAACATTAGTATGTGATCATGATTTAGCAGTAATGGATTATTTATCAGATATAGTATTTGTATTTTATGGAGAAAGTTCCGTTTATGGTGTTGTGTCTGGACCATATGGGGTTAGAGAAGGAATAAATATATTTATAGATGGATACATACCTACTGAAAACTTACGTTTTAGAAAAGAGAAAATAGCATTTGATATTAAACCTCCAATACCTTCAATACCTGAAAGAAAAGAGAAAATAGCATGGCCTGAAATGAAAAAAACTTATCCAGGTTTTTCACTTAATATTAAGAGTGGAGAAGTTTATAGAGGAGAGGTAATAGGATTGATAGGACCAAATGGAATTGGAAAAACAACTTTAATAAAAATTTTAGCTGGAATAGAGAAAACTGATGAAAATATTTCTTTACCGATACAAAATGTAAGTTATAAACCGCAGTATCCAATCGCAATAGATTCTACTGTTTATGATGCAATAAAGGAAGCAGCAAAAGAAGAATATAATTCTCCATTAGTACAATCAGAAATAATAGATAAACTTAATTTAGAAAAATTAATGGATAAAAGAATCAATGAACTTAGTGGAGGAGAACTTCAAAAAGTTTCCATAGCAATTTGTCTTTCAAGGAAAGCTGATGTATATTTACTTGACGAACCAAGTGCGTATCTTGATGTAGAAGAAAGATATGCGGTAACAAAGCTCATAAAGAGAATCACAAGCATAAGAGATTCCTATAGCTTTGTTGTAGATCATGATTTAATGGTCATAGATTTTGTATCAACAAGATTAATAGTATTCTATGGAGAACCTGGAGTTTATGGAATAGCTAATTCTCCAACATCATTAAGAGATGGTATGAATAAATTTTTGAAAGAGATAGGAATAACATTTCGTAGAGACCCTACAACCTTAAGACCAAGAGCTAATAAACTTAATTCTCAAATAGATAAATATCAAAAATCTATAGGAGAATATTATTATATTACGCCAGAGAAATATCCTATAAAAGAAGACTAATTAAAAGTCTTTTCAAGTAACATAACTATTAATTAATTATTTTTAAAGTATATTTAGGAGATATACATAGTAATAAATGAAAAAATGAAATTGATATGCGATTTTCATTTACATTCCCTTTATAGTCGTGCCACAAGTAAACAAATGGATCTAGAGGGGATAACAAAAGGAGCAAAAATAAAAGGGTTAAATCTTGTAGGTACATCGGATTTCACCCATAGTAAATGGTTAAATGAATTAAAGAAAAAATTAGAATATATTGATGGAGCAGGATTATTTAAATATAATGATGTTTTATTTACTTTAACTACAGAAGTTGCAACTTATTTCAAATTTGAGAATAAAATTAAAAGAGTACATCATATGATTCATGCACCATCTTTTGATATTGTTGAACAAATAAATGAAGAATTATCAAAATATGGAGATTTAGAAGCTGATGGAAGACCTATACTTAATTTAAGCGCGCCTGAGCTTGTAGAAATTCTTATTAATATAAGCAATGATATTTTAATCTATCCATCACATGCATGGACGCCATGGATGTCTTGTCTAGGAAGTAGATCAGGTTTTAATTCTATAGAAGAATGTTATCAAGATCAAACAAAACATATTTTTGCTTTAGAAACTGGACTTAGTAGTTCGCCAGACATGAATTGGAGAATATCTTCTCTTGATAAATTTACTCTGATTTCAAATAGTGATAGCCATTCACCTCATCCATGGCGTTTAGGAAGAGAAGCAAACGTATTTGATTTAAAAAGGATAACGTATTGGGAAATCTATGAAGCAATAAAAAATAAAGATAAAGAGAAGTTTTTATTTACAATAGAAGTTGATCCAAATTATGGAAAATACCATTGGGATGGCCATCGTAATTGTGGAATAAGCTTACATCCAAAAGATGCTATTAAAAATAATAACATTTGTCCAAAATGTGGAAAAAAATTGACGATAGGAGTACTACATCGAGTTGAAGAATTAGCAGATAGACCAGAAGGTTTTGTTCCAGAAAATGCTATTCCATTTAAAACTTTATTGCCATTATATGAAATAATTTCTTTTGCATGGGGGGCAGGAGAGCTTTATTCAAGAAAAGTTTTACAAGAACATGATAAGCTAATAGAAAATTTCGGAAACGAATTAAATATCTTACTTAATGTACAAAAAGAGGAATTGGAAAAAGTTACCAATGAAAAAATTGCTAATGCAATAATAAAAGTTAGAGAGGGTAAAATTAAATATATTGCAGGATATGATGGATGTTATGGTCAACCAATTTTCTATGAGAAAGAAAATGAAGAATACAAATTAAGGAGTAAGCAAAGAAAACTTGAAGATTTTTAAAAATTAATAAAAATTTTATCCTAAATTATAATTTCCTAAATGAAAAATAATATATAGTATTTTTTTTCTTTTTAAAATTGATGAGTTCGAATAGAATTAAAGAAATAAAGGTAGTAAAGCTTGATAAGCCATTAAAAGTTTCAAAAGATTTAATTGAAGAAGCCAAAGTTGGTCTTAGTAAGAAAATGATTAATAATATGCGTAAGGAAGCAATTATATGTATAAAAGATAATAAACAAAAAAGCTTTATTGAATGCTATTTATGTCAATATTTTGTAAGAAGAATAAAAGGCGTAGTTCATTGTAAATATATTGAGCCTTAATTTTTAAATTAATTAATAAGCTCTTGCAACATAAACAATTTCTTTAGATTCTTTACCACAAACTAAGCATTTTCCATTAGCTTTTTCTATTATATCCGCTCTTGTACCTCTAATTTCACCACCTGCTTCATTCTTTAAAATTTCAGCACATTTTCCATTACCACACCATTCAATTCTAGCTATTTTCTTTTTAAAAAGGGCATTCTTTACATCATTTATATTAAAGCAATTTTCTATTAAATTTTCAAGAGTTTCTCTGCTTTTAGATCTTAGATTATTATCTAAATCTTTAAGCAGAGAGTTTATTTCGTATTGCAAATTCTCTATTGGAACATTCTTCCTATTTAAATTATCTCTTCTAACAAGAGTCGCGGTTCTTTCTTCAACTTCTGATGGACCTATCTCAATTCTAATAGGAACGCCTAAAAGTTCCCAATAATAAAATTTTTCCCCAGGTCTAACGTCTTTTCTATTATCGATTGTTATTCTATAATCATTTTTTAATTTATTAAAGATTTCTATACAATAATTTTCAATATCGTTTTCAAAACCTTTATATGGGATTGGAATTACTACTATTTGAATTGGAGCAATTTTTGATGGAAAAACACATCCATGATCGTCTCCATGTTGCGCAATTATTGCTGCAAGTGTTCTTGAAAAACCAAAACCATAGCAAGTTGTATAAACATAGTCCCAAGTACCATCTTTTTTCTCATATTTTACATCAAACACTTTTGAAAAATTTGTTCCAAGATTATGAACTGTACCAATTTGATTAACTTTTCCATCTGGATTCCAAGCATCAAATGCTATAGAATAAACAGCTCCTGCAAATTTATCGAATTCAGGTCTCTTTAAAAGAAGGTATGCTATTCCCAATTCATTAAAAACTTCTGAATATATTTTTATAGCTTCTTCTACTTGTTTTTCAGCTTCTTCTTGTGTTGCATGTGCAGTATGTGCTTCATTCCATAATATTTCTCTTACTCTAAAAAGAGGTCTAGTAGCTTTCGTTTCATAACGATATACTGCTACACTTTGATGCATCTTAAATGGAAGATCTACGTGAGAACGTATCCATAATTGAAGCATCGGATATATTGCTGTTTCAGATGTTGGTCTTAAAACAAGCATCCTGTCAAGTTTTTTATCACCTGCTTTTTCAATCCAAAAAACTTCTTCTTTAAAATGAGCAATATGTTCAGCTTCTTTAGAGAAAGAATCTTCTGAAATAGCTATTGGGAATAGCATTGCTTTATGATTAGTTTCTTCGAGCTTTTTCTCAAGTAATAATCTTATATTCTCAATAATTTTATAACCATATTCTCTATATACTAAAAAACCTTTTACTGGGTATCTATTATCTACTATTTTTGCTTCTTCTAATATTTTATCAAACCATTCTGTAAAATTTGAAACTTTTTTTTCAATGGAAATGCTCATTTAGCTTTCCTTCTTTTACTTCATTAGTATATAACTTTTAAAAAAATATTCTATAATAAATTTTTAATTTATAAAACTAATTTTGGTTTCCTTTCTTCTTTTGCTCTAACTTTAACAATACCAAAGTGGATAGCGCAAGATACGCAAAGATATCTTGTTACCATTGTTTGAGCTATATAAGCTCCTTTTTGCTTAAGTTCTCTAGCTAAGTCTCCACTAACTATTGAATAAGGCCTAGTTACTTTAATCGCTTTATCCCTAGGTATTAATGCTTTACAATTATCGCAATGAATTAATTCGCTTCTTCCTTTACCTCCTTTTGATCTACCTCTGCTTTTCCTTTTTACGGGCATATCCTTCCTCTCTATCAAAACATATTTTTACTTATTTTTAAGGTTTTGAATATAAATTCTTGCAACTACCGCTTTTTCTAAAATAAAATGAAATTAATAAATTTTCGTTAAGTTTTTTTTAGTTTTTAAAAAAACATATATTGAACGTTGAATTGCTGTAAAATGACATAGAAAAGACAAGAAAATTATGCCATATTCAAAAAAATTATAATTTAGAGTAGCTATTAAAGATAGAAATAATAAAAAAATTATTCTTTCACCTCTTTCAGCAATTCCTATTCCACCAAGATTTATACCTATACTTTCAGCTCTAGCTCTTGTATAAGAAACCATTAATGCTCCTATAATATAGAAAAAACCCCAAAAAAAGCTACAAAGTTTTCCTATAATAAAACTAGCACCTATTATAATATCTACATATCGATCCAGAACAGAATCTATATAAGCACCAAATAAAGTTACTTTTCCAGAAGCTCTAGCTATAGCTCCATCGATTGCATCAAAGAAACCAGATAATAATAAAAAAGATGCAGCTAAAATAAGATAAATATTTCCATTCAAAGCAATAATATAAAAAAAGGCAGAGAAAAAAGAGGAGACTAATCCTAAAAAACTAAAAAGCATGGGAGAAATATTTCTTAAACTTATTCTCTTAATTAGTTTATTAAAAAAAATTTCAAAAAGAAAACGAATACGATTTATCATTTTTCATCAACTTTATAATAAGGAAGAATATATAAGGAAAGAAATAAAATTTATCATGAAGAATTATGGGAAAGATATCAAAAGGAGTTAATTGTTCTGTATTAGGATGTTCTGAAAAAGCTATAAAATCTTTGTCTACAATTAAAGTTGTTTCAATTGGTTTTCAAATTTCAACAAATCATAGAAGGGCATATCTTTGCGAAAAACATTATAAGGAATATAAGAAAAGAATTAAAAATAAGGAAAAAATAGAAAAATGGAGACATAAACCATAAATCTAATTATAAAAAATTTAAATAGAAAAAGTAGTTAAATAAAGGTTTACATGAATATTCTTAAACTAAAAAGGCGAGGAATATGCGAATACTTCAACTTCATTCAAATTTTATTGAATATGAATTAATAGAAAAAGAAATAGAAATAGCTGAACCATTTGAAGAAAAAGTAAAACGTTTTGAAGAAATAGTTGTTCTTTTCACATCTATTGAGAAAAATGATAATTTAGAAGTAGCAAGAAAAGCTATAGAAGAAGTAAAATCAAGTTTAGAAAAAATTAAAGTAAATAAAATTTTAATATATCCTTATGCTCATCTTAGTAATGATCTAGCAACTCCATTAAAAGCATTAGAAATAATTAAGGAAATGGAAAATTATGCTAAGGAATTAGGAATAGAAGTTTATAGAGTCCCATTTGGATGGTGTAAAAAATTTACTATTTCAATAAAAGGACATCCTTTAGCTGAGCAATCAAAAATTATAGAAGTAGGAAAAAGAAAAGAATTATATGAATCGAGAGCATTAAAAGCAGAAGAAGAAATAAAATCTTTATGGTATATTTTAACTCCAGAAGGTGATCTTATCCAATTAGAAAAATTTGATTTTTCAAATTATAAGAATTTAGAAAAATTTGCAAAATATGAAATTGCTAAATCGAGAGCAGTAACACAATCACCACCACACGTTTCATTAATGAAGAAACTTGAATTAGTTGATTATGAACCAGCTAGTGATCTTGGAAATATGCGATGGTTGCCAAAAGGAAGATTGATGAAATCTCTTATTGAACAATATGTAACACAAAAAGTAATAGAATATGGTGGAATAGAAGTTGAAACTCCAATAATGTATACTTTTGATCATCCAAGTTTAGAAAATTATTTAAATAGATTTCCAGCTAGACAATATATATTATTATCTGGAGAAAAGGAATATTTTCTAAGATTTAGTGCTTGTTTTGGTCAATTCCTTCTTGCGCATGATTTACAACTTTCATATAAGCACCTTCCACTCAAATTATACGAATTAACTAAGTATAGTTTCAGAAGAGAAAAAAGTGGAGAATTGGCAGGTTTAAGAAGATTAAGAGCTTTCACAATGCCAGATGTACATGCTATTTGTAAAGATTTAAAACAAGCAATGGAAGAATGTATTAAGAGATTCAAACTTTGTATGAAAGTTTTAGAGGATATTGGACTAAAAAAAGAAGATTATGAATTAGGGATACGCTTTACAGAAGATTTTTATAAAGAGAATAAAGATTTTGTATTATCACTTATTAAACTTTATGGAAAACCAGCTTTAATAGAAATGTGGAAAGAAAAATTCTTTTACTTTATTTTTAAATGGGAATTTAATTTTATAGATGCTCAAGATAAAGCAGCTGCTTTATCTACTGATCAAATAGATGTTGAAAATTCACAAAGATATGGTATAACTTTTATAGATGAGGATGGAAAAGAAAAATATCCAATAATACTTCATTGTTCTCCAAGTGGAGCAATTGAAAGAGTAATATATGCACTTTTAGAAAAAGCTTATAAAGAAATGCAAAATGGTAAAAAACCATCTTTACCATTATGGCTATCACCAACACAAGTAAGGATAATACCAATATCTGAAAAATATATTGACACATCTTTAAAAATATTAGAGAGTTTAGAAAAGGCAAAAATAAGAGCTGATATAGATGATAGGAAAGAAACTGTTGAAAAGAGAATAAGAGAAGCTGAAATGGAATGGATAAATTATATAATAGTAATTGGTCCAAAAGAAGCTGAAACTGGAATTCTCTCAGTAAGAGATAGAGAAAAAGGAGAAATAAAAAATATGAATATTAATGAATTAATTATAGAAATAAGTAATAAAGTAAAAAATATGCCATTTAAACCTTTATCTCTTCCAAAATTTTTATCAAATAGACCTAATTTTAGATAAAAAATTAGAAGAATTAGAGAAAAATTTAAAAATAAGACATTTTAAACTATTTTTGAAGAAAAATGAAAATTATGTGGTTAGGACATTCTTGCTTTTTAATTGAGCATGCAAAAACAAAAATTGTTATAGACCCTTATGAAGGATATGCTTTTCCAGATTTCGACATAAGTTTAGAGAAATATAAGGATGTTCTTAAAGATGTTGATTATGTTATTTCAAGCCATAAACATGCTGATCATTATTATAAATCAGAACAACTTTATCCTAAAGCAAAATATATTTCTGGAGATGAAAAAATTGGAAAAAAAGATGTATTAAAACCTGGAGAAATAGAAGTTAGTTATTTAAAAGTTGATCATGGGCCTGGAAGAGGGAAATGTGCTGGAATATTACTTAAATTAAATGATAAAAAGATTTATCATTTTGGAGATACTTATAGAGTAGAAGAAGAAGATATAAAAAGATTAATTGAAGAAAAAATAGATATAGCATTAATACCAGTTGGTGGAACTTACACTTTAGATCCTAAAGAAGCTACAGAGATACTTTTAAAAATAAAACCTAAAAAAGTAATTCCAATGCATTATAGAACAAATAAAAATAGAATAATACCTTATACAATTGAAGATTTCTTGAAAAATAAAGAAAAAATTGAAAATGCTGGGATAGAAATAATACTATTAAAAGAAGGAGAAGCAATAGAAATATAAAGCAATTATGCCAACAAACCTTACAGCAGAAGCTAAGAAAGCATTAGCAAATTATCAATTAGCTAAAACTTTAGATGAAAAAATAGTTGCATTAGAAAAAGCTCTATCTTTAATACCAAAACATAAAGGTACTGAAAAACTTTGTGCTCAAATAAAAAAGAGAATAAAAGAATTAAAAGAAGAAAAAGAAGAAAAAGTTAAAAAAATAAGAAAGCATAAAAGAGATATTTTTTCAATAAAAAAGGAAGGAGAAGCTCAAGTAGCTCTTATAGGAACAACAAATAGCGGTAAATCAAGTATACTTTCAGTATTAACTAATGCGAAACCTGAAATAGCTGATTATCCTTTAACTACTAAAAAACCTGAGTTAGGAATGCTTCTTTTAAATGAAGTAAATATTCAATTGATAGAATTACCATCAATAATATTTCCTGATGGAAGAGAAACACAATTTGCAACTAGGAGTATAAATTTTACTAAAAATTCTGATATTATTATAATAGTTATCGATGGTACATATGATATTATTACACAATTAAATCAAATATTTAAATTATTTTATGAAAATGGAGTTGTTTTAGGAAGCCCAAAGATTTTTGTTGATATAAAAAAGATGCCAAGTGGAGGAATTAGGATTATTACATTTGGAAACTTTAAAGGTTCTTTACAAGAAATACAAGAATTACTCCTTAGTATAGGAATAAAAAATGCAATTATAAAAATATATGGAGATGCTACAATAAATGATGTAGAAGAAGCTATTTTAAGAGAGAATATTTATAAAAAAGGATTGATAATTATTAATAAATTTAATCCAAGTTTTATTAAAAATAAAGAAGAATACATTAAAATTATACAATCATATGGTTTACCATACATTGAAATATCTAATATTGAAAATGAAAAAGAAAAGTTAAAAGAAGCAATATGGAATCTTTTAGATTTAATAAGAGTATATACCAGAAAAGATGGAATTATTTCAGAAAAACCATTAATCGTTCCAAAAGGAACTACAGTTGAAGAAATTGCAAAAATTATACATAAGGATTTTGTAAAAAAATTAAAATATGCAAGAATATGGGGGAAATCTGTTAGAATAAGTGGACAAAGAGTTAGTAAAGAGTATCGCTTAGAAGACCAGGATATTATAGAATTGTATATTTAGAAAATTTTCAAAAATATATTCATTGATTTTAAAGATAAAGACTATATTTTATAAAGTGTTTATTTAAAAACTTATAAGGCTATTTTTATTCTATTTTTAGTGGCTTGCCGGCCATAGACGCTAGGAAACGCCTGGACTCATTCCGAACCCAGAAGCTAAGCTAGCGTCGCTTGAACGTTAGTGTGGTGCGAGAGCCCACGCGAAGTTCAAGTGCTGGCAAGCCACTAAAAATTAAAAAAAGAAATTATCCATAAAAAATTAATATTTATAAAGTACTCTATAATTTCCAAAATAAATGGATTGAGAATAAATGTTCATTACAATTTTTAATTTTTTTCAAGAAGTAGGTAAAAATACAGATATAATTGGAATTATAGTAAGCCTAGTATGGTTAATTCCATGGCTTATATTTTTATTTTATCCAATGTTTGGTTCAAAATTTCAAATTACATTTATATTACGAGAAGTAGAAAAGAAGCTTGAAAAATTGAAAATGTATAGAGATGAAGTTAGAAATAGAACAATCGAAGCTATAAAGAGAATTGGGAAGCCAAAAGAAGATATTTCAAAAAGATTAGATGATTTATTAGAGTTTTTTATCATTCAACCTGAAAGTATGGATCCGTATGGAATAGTTTGGAAATTAGAACATCTTATAGAAGGTGGAGAAAGTAAATTTGAAAATGTAGTACGTGAAATGTGCCCAGAAGCGCAAGAATATCAAATAAAAACATTATCAAATTTAGTTGAAGTTGCTAGAGGTTTAAATACTATTTATCGTTTAGTTAGACATTATTATTTGCTTGGTAAAAGAACAGCAAATTATGCTATTGCACTTCAAATACAAATGATACTTCCACAAATTATGGAAATAGCTGAAGCTTATAGAAAAGCAGCTCAAGCATTTGAATATGGTCAACCAATAGGTGATGGAATAGGAGTTCTTGTTGCAGCAGAATTCGCTTATAGAAATGGAAATGGAAAAAATAAAATGGAAATTGCTAAGGATACTATAGTTTCAGAAGTAGATTTTGAGGGGAGAAAAGTTTTAGTTGTAAGAGCTATAGGCCCAGGTGCAACTGTTGGAAGACCAGGAGAAGCTGTAAAAAGGATAGTAGAAAAGGAAAAGGATAAAATTAAATTAATATTAACAGTAGATGCAGCTATCAAATTAGAGGGAGAAGAGTCAGGAAAAATGATGGAGGGAGTAGGTGTAGCAATAGGCGGACCTGGAATAGATAAATATAAAATAGAAGAAATTGCTAAGCAATATGGAATTCCATTACATGCATTGGTAATTACAGAATCTATAACCGATGCTATTACACCTTTAAGAGAAAAAATATACAAAGCAGTCGACATTGTTGTTGAAAGAATTAAAAAGTTAATAATAGAAGAAGTACCTCCAGGATTTACAGCCATATTAGCAGGAATAGGGAATAGTGTTGGGATAGGTTAAAAGTTATTTATTAAAAAGGATTTTATTATATTTGATTTTAAAATTGATTTATGATTATTGTATTCATAGAGGAAAAAAGGATAAGCTTGTTCATGTAACAGTTATCGAGGAAGCACAAAATATAGTTCCTATTCTTAAAACTTATAAAGTTTAATATTTAAGAAGTAGTTAAAACTAAAAAAGGGGGAGGAGATTATTGCTTAATTGCTTCAATTAATCTTCGTTGTTTTCGCTTTATTGTAAACCCTATGCATCTATAGAAGTTTAAAAGACTTCTCGCATGAGTATAGATATAATATTTATCTTGGTTAGTTTTTGCAATTTTACCATTTGGAAAATGCATAATGCTACCTTTCCTTGTTGTTAAATGTGGCCCTGTAGTATCAATATCAAAGTATTTCTTTAAAAGATATTGAGCATAAATTAGCAAATCTTTGTTTGTATTGTGAAGATAGAGTTGTCGTTTTCTTCTTTCTCCTTTAATTATTTTTACATATATGCTACCATCTCCATCGAATAATGCTCTTAGAAAAGAAGCAACACAATCTTTGCAATGCTCAATGTATGGCTTTAGTTCTTCTAA
>CAZHGP010000019.1:0-26063 GCA_964532175.1 uncultured Nitrososphaeria archaeon | reverse complement strand
AATGTTGAATGCAAATCTGTAAGAGGTTTAGATGAAGATGAAGCAACAATCGCTGTTGAAGCTGCATGGAACGCTTTAAAAAGAGCTCCTGAAGTTAATCCAAAAGAAATAGGTGCAATATATATTGGATCCGAATCCAAACCATATGCTGTTAAACCTACTGCAACGATTGTTGCTGCTGCTATTGGAGCTAATTTTAATATAAGAGCTGCAGACTATGAATTTGCATGTAAAGCTGGAACAGAAGCTATGATTAGTTGTATTGCTCAAGTAAAAAGTAAACTAATAAAATATGGTTTAGCTATTGGAGCTGATTGTTCTCAATCTTGGCCTGGAGATGTTCTTGAATATACTGCTGCTGCTGGTGGTGCCGCATTCATAATTGGAGAGAAAAATAATAAAACAATAGCATACTTTGAAGGCCAACATTCTGTTGGAAGTGATACGGCAGATTTTTGGAGAAGGGATACTATACAATTTCCAAGACATACTGGAAGATTTACTGGTGAGCCAGCATATTTTAAGCATATAATTGGAGCTGCAAAAGGTTTAATGGAAGAATTAAATTTAAAACCAAGCGATTTTAATTATTTTGTTCCGCATCAACCAAATGGTTCTTTTCCTTTAAGAGTTGCTAAGCAACTTGGTTTTGAAGAAAATAAAGTAAAACCTGGGTTAATTTCACCTTATGTAGGAAATTTTTATTCTGGTTCTTCACTAACTGGTTTTTGTAAAGTTTTAGATCAAGCAAAACCTGGAGAAAGAGTATTATTAGTTTCGTTTGGATCAGGAGCTGGAGCAGATGCTTTTAGCATAGTTATTCAAGATTGTATTGAAGAAAAAAGAAATCTTGCTCCAAAAGTGGAATATTATCTAAATAGAAAAATATTTTTATCATATGGAATATATAGTAGGCATATGTCTTTAATAAGAGGTGTAAATTATGCGTGACGTAGCTGTAATTGGAGTAGGAATGAGTAAATTTGGAGAATTATGGGATAAACAATTAAGAGATATTTTCATAGAAGCTGCTATAGAAGCTATAAATGATTGTAAAATTGATTTAAAAGATATTCAAGCATTATTTATTGGAAATTATTCAGCTGGAACATGGGTTCAACAAGAACATTTGGGTCCATTGCTTGCAGACTATTTAGGGATATCTCCCAAACCAGCTATACGTATTGAAAGTGCATGCGCATCAAGTGGAGCTGCATTCTATATTGCTTACATGGCTATTGCATCTGGTTTATACGATATAGTTATGGTTGGAGGTGTAGAGAAAATGACAGATGTTTCAACAGAAAATAGTACAACCTTTTTAGCAAGTGCGGCAGATAGAGAATGGGAAGCATTTCTTGGAATGACTTTTCCAGGTTTATTTGCATTAATGGCTAGAAGACATATGTATCAATATGGAACAAAAAGAGAACATCTTGCAATGGTATCTGTAAAAAATCATAAAAATGGCTCTAAAAATCCAAAAGCTCAATTTCAAAGAGAAATTACTATAAATGATGTTCTTAATTCTCCAATTGTTGCAGATCCTCTTACTTTACTTGATTGTTCACCTATAAGTGATGGAGCTGCAGCATGTATTTTATGTTCTTCAGATATTGCTAAAAAATATACAGATACCCCAATTTATGTTTTAGGCTCTGGACAGGGTACAGATACTATTGCATTACATGATAGAGAAGATATCACAATAATGAAATCTACTATTGAAGCTTCAAGAAAAGCTTATTCATTTGCTCATTTAGAACCTAAGGATATTGATGTTGCTGAAGTTCATGATTGCTTTACTATAGCTGAAATAATAGAATATGAAGATTTAGGATTTTGTAAAAAAGGAGAGGGAGGAAAAATGATTGAAAATGGAGAAACAGAAATTGGAGGAAGAATTCCAATAAATACTAGTGGTGGATTAAAATCTAAAGGCCATCCAGTTGGAGCTACTGGTGTAGCTCAAGTATGTGAAATTGTTTATCAACTTAGAGGAGAAGCTGGAAAAAGGCAGGTTTCAAATGCTGAAATAGGTTTGACGCATAATATTGGTGGCTCAGGTAGTTCATGTTATGTTCATATTTTTGGTAGAAAAAAGAGGTGATTTAATGTCTAAACCAACTTCTCCTAGAATATGGCAACTTGCAGAAAGAAGATATAGATTAATTGGTGTAAAATGTGAAAATTGTGGAAAAACTTTTATTAGTCCAAGAAAAATATGTCCAAATTGTAAATCTACAAAATTAATAGATATTTCTCTTCCTAGAAAAGGTAAAATATATTCATACACGATAATTAATGCTCTTCCTTCTGAAAGAGAAAATTATGGTCCATATATAATGGCTATTGTAGAACTTGAAAATGGATGTAGGCTTACAGCAGAAATAGTTGATTGTAAAATTGAAGATTTAAAAATTGGAATGCCTGTAGAACTTACTTTTAGAAAAATTGGTGAAGAAAGCGAAAGTGGAATAATATACTATGGATATAAGTTTCGCCCAATAAGTTAATTTTTATTTTTAAATAAGATTTTTAAATAAAGAAAAATAAAAAATACTTATAAATGAAAATTAATATAGAAAAGTTATGAGAAAAGAAGAAATCAAGAAACTATTAGAAAGATCAAAGAAATTTAAGGATGCTGCTGAATTTCATTTTTCAAGAGGAGATTATGACCTTGCTGCATTTAATATAGAACAATCATTACAACTTTTTTTAAAAGCAAAATTATTACAAAAGGGAGTAGAATTTCCTAAAACTCATACATTAAGAAAACTTTTCCTTTTATTAGGAGAAATCTTAAAAAAAATTGAAGAATTTAAAAAATTTGAAAGTGAAAAATCTTTAGAATTTGCAAGTTTAGAAGATGCTTATATCACTGCTAGATATTTTCCAAGAGATTTTGAAAAGGAAGAAGTTGAAAAATTAAAAAATTTTCTTGAGGAGGTTGAAAATTTAATTGAAAGATATTTTCATTAGAGAAGCTATTAAAAAAGAAGAAGTTTTTAAAAATTTACCTAAACTTTTAAAAGAAATAAAAAAGATATTGAATAAAATGGATAAAGAATCTAAAATTTTTATATTCGGTTCTGTAGCAAAGAATGAACATGTTTTAATAAGCGATATTGATGTTTTAATCTTAACAAAACTAAAGCCTAATGAAGTTATTGCAAAATTAAGAAAAGAAGGATTTGATGAACCATTCGAATTTCATGTAATGGATGAAGAAAGATTTAGATTTTATAAACAATTTATTAAAGAATTAAAAGAAATAAAATAAAGATTTTATCTTTTCATTTCAAAGAATATTGAAGCATATCCTACAACTGAACTATAATCCCCAGTTATATCTCCACTTGTTGCATATTTTAATAAAACTCCTTTTTCTATTCCAATTTTTTTAGCAGCAACCATTAATGAAGAAACAGGACCAAAGCCACACATTGTAACATTTAATTCTTCTATAACATCATAAAATTTATTTACATCTAAATCTATTATTGCTTTTATAGCTTCATTATCTTTTTTATTTGCTTCCTTTGCAGACTCGTAATGTGTAAAATCTGTTGAAGCAATTATTGCAATATCTTTTTTATCAGCTATAATCGAAGCAATAGCTTCACCTACTTGAATGCTTGTTTTTTTATTTTGATCAAGCATGCATATAGGAACAATTTTAAAATCTTTCAAAACATATTGTAAAAAGGGTATTTGAACTTCTATTGAATGTTCATACATGTGGGATGTTTCATCTAATGAAAAAACATCAGATTCTTTTGCTAAACTATATGTTAATTCTTTATCTATTTTTACCTCTCCTAAAGGTGTACGCCAAGTTCCTTCAGGATAAATCGATACACTTGTTCCATATCCTTGATGGTTTGGACCAATTATAATAATAGTTTTTGGTAAAGGATTTTTATAAAGAGCATAATATCCATGAGCAGCTATTGGACCAGAATACATATATCCTGCATGAGGTGAAATTAGAAAATTTATTCTAGGAAAATATTCGATAGGTTTATCTGGTATTTTTCCTGGCCCTAAATGATGCTTAAAACATTTTTCTATTTCTTTTATAAGCATTTCTTTTGAAGATGAATAAAAAGCTCCTGAAACTACTGGAAATCTAATACTCATTTTTCAAAACCTTCGAACATTTTTAAATAATTATAAAATTGCTTTAAGTTAAATATAAAACATTTTTTATTCATTAAAAATTCAAAAGATATTAAGAAAAAACAAATACTTAACTTTTTCCATATTAATGCTTTTTATTTAATCATTTTTAAAATAAAAAATTTACGATTGTTGAGGAGTTATAAAGTCTTCAGGTTTAAAATCAGGTTCAGTATTAGGTTGTAAAATACCTTTTTCTTCTAAAACCTTTTTTGCTAGATACCAAAAAGCATATCCAAGAGAATTTCTACCTCTATTATTTATTGGAATAATTAAATCAACATTTTTAGCTATATTATCTGTACTACAAAAAGCTATTACAGGTATTCCTGCAATTGATGCTTCTTCAACTGCTTGATTATCATACCTTGGATCAGTTACTAATAATAATTTTGGTTCACTAAAAGTGCTTAAATTTCTATTCGTAAGCAATCCTGCTTGAAATTTTTTTACTACAGGTATTGTTCCAGTTATTTCACAAAATTTTTCAACTGGTTTTACACCATATACATGCGAAGTAGTTATAATAACTTTTTCAGGTGGGAAAAAAGAAATAAATTTTGCAGCAATGTTTAATCTCTCAATGGTTTTATTTATATCTATTAAATAAATTCCATCTGGTCTTAAAGTATATACGAATTTTTCCATATCTACAACTTTTATTCTAGAGCCTATATGTAATCCATTCTTAATAAAAATTTCTTGTAATGTAGATTGAGTAGTCGCATCTTTTTGTTCTGTCATTTTATCTCAACTCCTAAAGAAGCCATTTTTGCAAAATTTCCTAGATATTCACTAATTCTTATTAATTCATTTGCTTTAGCTATTCTTTCCCCTCCCATAACCCCTGCTTTTATCATTGAGCAATTGAATCCTACTGCTATATGTGCTAAATATCCATATTCTGTTTCTCCTGATCTATGTGAAGCTACAGGAGTATATCCGTGCTTTTTTGCAAAATCAATAGTTTTATAAGTATCAGTTAAAGTTCCAACTTGATTTGGTTTTATAATAATAGCATTTCCAGCTTTCATAGAATAACCTTTTTCAAGTAATTCTTTTCTTGTCGTAAATAAATCATCTCCACATATTAATGTATTTTTGGATCTTTTAGTTAATTCAGAAAATCCTTCAAAATCATCTTCATGCAAAGGATCTTCTAAATAAACTATTTTATATTTATCTATTAGATATAGCATTCTTTCTATTTGTTCTTCTGTATTTAATTTAATATTTTCTCTACTATAGAAATAGACTTTCTCTTTCTCATTCCATAATGATGAAGCTGCTACATCTAACCCAATCCCAATTTTTATTCCTAAATTATCCATTGTTTCATTAACTGCTTCAGAAACATATTCTAAAGCTTTTAAACTATCTATATTTGGTGCATATGCTCCCTCATCTCCTTTACCTTTTGTAAATCCTTTTACATTTTTTGAAAGAATTTCACCAAGTTTTTTATGAACAGTAATATTTGCTTGTATAGCTTCATAAATGTTTCTTGGATTAAGTGGAACAACTAGATATTCTTGTATATCTGGAGCTCCTTCTCCAGCATGTTTTCCACCTCCTAAAACATTTCCAAGTGGGAGAGGAAGAATATTAGAAAATACTCCTCCTAAATGCATGAAAAGTGGTATATTAAGAGATTTTGAAGCTACTTCAGCAATTGCTAAAGAAGTTGCTATAGCAGTATTTCCTCCAATTATTTCAAATCTTTCAGTCCCATCTATTTCTTTTAAAATATTATCTATTTCTATTTGATTACAAGAATCTAAATTTATCAATTTCGGAGCAATTTCTTTATTAAATATTCTTACTGCTTCATTTACTCCTCCTTTAGGATAATATTCTACTTCTTTTGCTCCTTTACTTTTCCCAGCAGGAGCTGCAAATATTGCTTTTGCTGATAATGTTTCCACTTCAATTTCTATTGTTTCTTCTCCTCTACTATCAAATACTTTTCTAGCTATTATTTTTTTAATGATTGTTTGTTTCTCCAACTTTTCTCACCTCTTTCCCAAATTGATAAGAAAATTTAACAACTTCTTCTTCAAAAAATTCTACATGTGATAAAAACATTCTTCTACAACAATACCTTTTTACTCCTAAACTATCTAATACTTTACTAGGTTCTTCTCCTGCATTAACTCTTCTTTTATATTCTTCCCATTTATCAGCTATTAAGGAGCCACATGAAAAACATCTAATTGGAAACATTTTACTTCACCTATAGGATTTTTGTTTAAATCTTCTAGCAGACCTTCTACCAGGTTTTTTAGGTTCAGTTCTCCTAGGATCTCCAACTAAAAGATTTCTATCATAAGAAATTATTTTTTCTTTTATTTTTGGTTGAATATTAGCTAATGCTCTTGCAATAGCCATAGCTGCAGCTTCAGCAGTAGAAATTATTCCCCCACCTTTAGCATTTATTTCAAAATCATATTTTTTCCATATCTCTGGTGCAAGATAAAGGGGTGTTAATACTTTTTGGCGAAATATTTCATTTTCAAAAACATCTATTGGAATATTGTTTATACGAACTATTCCGCTTCCAGGTTTAACAACTAATCTAGCTATAGAAGTTTTTCTTTTTCCTGTAAATATTCCTAAATGTTTTTTACTCAATTCCTTTCCACCCTAGCTCTTTAGATAATTCTTCAATTGTAATATAATTTATCATTTTTCCAGAAGAAGAATATCTTGATTTAAATTCAGCCTCATCAATTTTTTGAATATTCATTTTTGAATATTCTTTAGGTAATCCTATATAAACTTTTAATCTTTTAGCAGCTTTTCTTCCTTTATCTTTTTTCCTTGGTAGCATTCTAATAATAGCATATTTTAATATTCTATCAGGCCTTATAGGAAACCAAACTGTAATCTTTTTATGAGATGTAAATTGTCTTCTTCTACGAAGCATTAAATATCTTTCAAGAATAGCTTTTTTATTTCCAGTAATTATTGCTTTTTCTGCATTCACAATTATTACTCTTTCTCCATTTAAAAGCTTTTTAGCAATTATTGAAGCTAATCTTCCAATTTTATGATTAGTTGCATCTATAATAACAGGTTCTCTTTCTTTTATTTTTAAAATATTTTTAGACAATTATTTTTACACCTTTTCCTGTTGGATTTTTCTTAATCATTTCTTCAATATTCAAAATTTTTCCATTTGCAGATAAAATTTTTTCAATAGCTTTTCTAGAGAATTCAAAAGCTGATAAAGTTATTGAATGATTTATTTCCCCATCTCCAAGAACCTTTCCTGGAACGATTACTTTATCCTTAGGCTTGGTAAGTCTATTAATTTTAGATATATTTACCACTCTTTTTCTTCTTCTAGGTTTTAAAGCTTCTTCTGCTATTCTTTTCCAAAAATTGGATTTTTTTCCAGCTTCTTTTAATATTTTATACAATCTTATTTTCATGGGATTTTTTGTTCTAATCTTATGTTTTTTCATTTTTTACTCCCTCTAAATTTTTTTCAAAATCTTCCAATTTTTGTTTTAATACTTTAATTGCCTCTTTAAACATTCTAAAAGGTGGTAAGAATCCAAAAGATTCAATATAAAGTATGTAAGAATTACTTATTTCATTAATTGAAATTGCTGGAGGCTCTTTAGGACATGCTTTAACACAATCTTTACATAAAGTGCAATCATATATATTTTTAAAAAATATTTTATCATTTTTTATAAATAAAATTTTTTTAGCACAAATTTCAATACATCTCTTACATAAATCGCATTTTTCATAATCTATCGCTATTGAGGGCATGTATTTTAAAGTTGCTATTCCTGATTGCCATTTTGCATTTTTTGTTCCAGTACCTACTCTTACATAAAGTTCTAAGGAAATTTTTTGTCCAGGAGCAAGTTTAACTATTGGAATATTTTTACTAACTGGAATAACTTTAGTATTAGGATCTTCTGGAACCATATCTCCTGAATATACTGTTATAAAATCTTCATTTGCTTCCTTTATAAGAGTATATCTTACAACACATTTATTACATCCAAGCTTACTTCCACAATCGCATTTTTCTGGTAAAACATAATTATCTATATCTGAAATAAATGGAATTAAAGCTAATCTATGAGCTAATACTTCATCAGACATTGCTGAAGAATTTTCAAGAACTAAAACTTCTTCAATAGCCATTGTTGGAACTTCGTTTATAATATTTCTCCTTAATGCATTTGCTATAGCTAAAGGTATCTCTTCTAAAATAATTTTTGCATATTTTTCATTCAATTCAAGCAAAGTTATTTTTACCATTTTTCCTCATTTCTTTAATAATTTTCATAGTATTTAAATAGATTAAAAATTTTAATTAACTTATTATTAAATTTTTAATTTAATAAATGAGGGATTTTATTTTATTATATGATTTATTAAAGGTGGTATAATCCCAAGCAAAGTTGGTATAGTTAAACCAGCTACAATTTGTTTACGTAATAAAATTAAGAAATTTATTATACATCCTAAGAATATTAATAAAGAAGATAGAATAAAAATTTGAAATCCAAATCTATAATAAGATAAAGAAGGCGGAATAGCATAAAAAATAAATTCTCCTAATCCAATTTCAATGAATTTACCTATATATGCTCCTTTTCCAATTAATTCTTTTACTTTTCTTAAAAAAATAAAATTTACTAAGAATATATCAAAGAATGCTATTAAAATACTTATTAATAAAGCTACTAAAGCTGGTATAATTACTCCAAAAAATGATCCAAATGTAGCTCCATAAAAAATCATTATAAAATTTCTTATTTTAATTGGAAGCATATCTGCTATTATTAATATTTCTAATATCATTGTTATATAAAGTGAAGCAAGGATTATTAAAGAAATTAATGTTATACTTAATTGCTTATATAATATAAGGATTAATGTTTCAGAAAAAATTATTAATCCCATAATTATTACTGGTGATAAAATTGTGCTTATCATTACTTTTATATAAATAGAAGTTCTTTTTAATAGAAGCATGTATAGAATAGTTAAACCTATTAAACCTGATCCACCAAATAAAAGAGTAGTTTCTATAATTTTTAAAATATTAGTTTCTTCTTTAATTGGAGGTTTAATTATAGAGTATGCGTATGAAAAACTAAAAGAAATTATTATAACAATTAATATTGATAAAAAATATTCTATTATTGCTTTATACTTATAGCTTTTTTTCTTCATTTATAATACTTACCTTTAAATTTATACTAAAATTAAAAATTTTAAAAATTTATGATTTTTCATGTATAAATTAATAAATAACTTTATTCTTAGAATAAAAACATTAATTAGTATCTTAAAAAATATCCTTTAGAATTAAATGGAGTTGGAAAAATTTTGCCCCTTCTTGAGGTTCATGGATTAAAAACTTATTTTGAAACTACTAAAGGATATGTTAAAGCTGTAGATAATGTTAGCTTTTCACTAGATAAAGGAGATGCATTCGGTTTAGCTGGAGAATCTGGTTGTGGAAAAACAACTACTGGTTTATCTATAATAAAACTTCTTCCATCAAATGGAAAAATATTAGATGGAAAAATTATTTTTGATGGAATCGATTTAATTAGTTTGCCTGAAGAAATATTAAGGAAAAATATTAGATGGAAACGCATTTCAATAGTTTTTCAAGGTGCAATGAATGCTTTAAATCCAGTGTATACTGTTGGAGATCAAATAATGGAAGCTATTCTTACTCATGAAGATATTTCTAATGAGGAAGCTAAAGAAAGAGTTATTAAACTTTTCGAACTTGTTGGCATAGATCCTTCTAGAATAAATAATTATCCTTTTGAATTTAGCGGAGGAATGAAACAAAGAGCTATGATCGCTATGGCATTAGCATGTAATCCAGATATAGTTATAACAGATGAGCCTACAACTGCTTTAGATGTTATAGTTCAAGCTCAAGTTTTAAAGCTTTTAAAAAGTCTTAAAGAAGAATTAAACCTTTCTCTTATAATGATTTCTCATGATTTATCAGTTATAGCTGAAACATGCAATAAAGTAGCTATAATGTATGCTGGTAAAATTGTTGAAATGGCTGATGTAGTTAGATTATTTAAAAATCCTTTGCATCCATATTCTCAAGGATTAATGAATTCTTTTCCATCTCTTAAAGGTCCAAGAAAAAAACTTATCTCAATTCCAGGTTCTCCACCAAATCTTTTATCCCCACCATCAGGATGCCGATTCCATCCTAGATGTCAATATGCATTAGAAAAATGTAAACAAGAAGAACCTTTATTAATGGAAATCGATAAAGGACATTATGTAGCTTGCCATTTATTAAAAAAGTGAGAAATTATGATTTCAGAAGAAATTTTACTTCAAGTTAGAAATTTAAAAAAATATTTTCCATTAAGGAGAGGTTTTTTATCTTCTATATTTGGTGGCCCAGAACTTTATGTTCATGCTGTAGATGATATTAGTTTCAATATTAAAAAAGGTGAAATATTTGGATTAGCTGGAGAATCTGGTTGTGGAAAAACAACTACTGGAAGAGCCATTCTTAGACTCATTGAACCTACTTCGGGATCAGTAATATTTAATGGAACAGATATTCTTAAACTTAATAAAGAACAATTAAAGCCTTTTAGAAGAAAAATGCAAATTATTTTCCAGGATCCTTATGAATCATTAAATCCAAGAATGACTGTGTATGACATATTAAGTGAACCTCTCGATATCCATGAAATAACCGAAGATCCTGATGAAAAACAAGAAATAATAGCAAAGGCTCTTGAAGAAGTTGAAATAACACCTCCTGAAGATTTTATGGATAGGTATCCTCATGAACTTAGTGGTGGACAACGTCAAAGAGTAGCAATTGCAAGAGCATTAATTCTTAGACCAGAATTTATAGTTGCAGATGAACCAGTTTCAATGCTTGATGTTTCTATAAGAGCTGAAGTATTAAATTTAATGCTAAAATTAAGAGATGAGCATAAAATATCTTATCTTTTCATTACTCATGATTTAGCAATAGGAAGACATATGAGTGAAAGAATGGGTATAATGTATGCTGGTAAAATTGTTGAAATGGCCGAATCTGAAAAATTAGTTAATGAACCTTTACATCCATATACTCAAGCACTTATGGCAGCTGTTCCAAGTCCAGACCCAACTGCTGAAAGGATAAAATTAGTTATTGGAGGAGAAGTCCCAAATTTAGTTAATCCTCCACCTGGTTGTCGTTTTGCACCTCGTTGCCCAAAAGCTATGGATATATGTAAAAAAGCAGATCCAATTGAAATAGAAATTGAAAAAGGCAGATTTGTTGCATGCTATTTATATGTTTAAATTTGTTTTTAAAAAATTATTAGGAATACTAAAAGCTTTAAATAAATGAAAATGTATAGCAATTTTTAAGTTTAGGTGTAATGTATGAAATATAGATTAATGGATATTCTTGCTTGCCCAATATGCAAAAAATTTCCATTAGAACTTATTGTATTTGATGAAACTAAATCAAGATATAAGCCTAAAGAATGGAAATGCGAAGAATATTGTGGCTTTTCAAAAGAATTTGTTTCTAAGCTTGAAAAGTTTAATTGTGAAGAATGTCTTTCAATAGAAATAGCTGAAGGTATTCTTTATTGTTCTAATTGTAATAGATGGTATCCAATTATAGAAGAAATTCCGCAAATGCTTCCAGATGAGTTAAGGGATAAAAATAAAGATTTATCATTTTTATCTAAATGGAAGGATAAAACACCTTTAAAAATAGTTGAAGGCGGAAAGCCATACAATTTAATAAGTTAACAAGATTAAATTTTGAAACATTTATAATAGGTTAAATATGATAATACAAAGTAAGAAAAATACTATAAAAAATATAAATTAACTTAAAGAAAGCAATCTCTATTCTTTTTTAGAAGCTCCTTCTTCTTTATTTTCATAATATTTATATGGTTCAGGTAATTCAGGAAAAGCATTTTTCATTCTTTGAGCTGCAATTTCATTTGCTTCTTCAAGTATTTTCTTAGCTTCTTCATCATATGCAGATATACTAACTACAGTACCAGATACACTACTAACTTCTGCTAAAAGATTATCTAGCATATCTCCAACTCTACTTAAATTAATAGCTACTTCTGGAACAACTCCGCTTAATTCTCCTTGAACTTGTTGAACAATGTTTGCAGCTGGACCTAAAATTTTACCTATATCTCCAAATTCTTTTACAGTTTCTAATCTAAGAATTACTTGCTCAAGTGAAAGTTGACTTCTAAGAAGAGTTCTAGACATTTTTCTAAGTTGAGCTACTTCATTTGCATATACAGTAGCTCTAGCTATATCTTGTTCTTGACTTGCTTTTACACATTTTTCAAAAAGTTCTTTTCCTCTTTCAGTTAATCTTTGAACTGTTCTATTAAGTTTTTCAGATTGGATTCTTAAAAGCATTAAAATTTCGCTTATTCTTTCTGTAGTCCTTTTTTCAGGAGGCGGAGGAGGAAGAACTTTTACTTCTTCATGCTTCTTCCAAAAAGGAAACTTAATCATTTACTTACACCATTCTAATTGTAGAATACTCTTATATTTACTACTATATTAATCTATTGCTTAAAAAATTTTCTCTTTTATTAAAATTTTCTATTTTTAAATTTCTCTAAAAAAGAAATCTTTAAATATTTAATAAAATTTTTAAATTTATATTTCTTAAAGTTATAATAATTTTAGATAATTGGAGTATTTATAGGTGTAAAAATTTGTTTTCTGAAGAGCTTAGAAAAATAGCTTCTGAAAAAGCTAATGAAGCAATAAAGCTTGATAAACAAGGAAATTATTCAATGGCTATTCTTAAATATAGACAAGTAATTGATATCCTTTTTAAACTCTATAATTTAACTGCAGATCCTACTATTAAAAAAGTATATTATGAAAAAATGAAAAGCTATGAAGAGCGTATTCGTGTGCTTGAATCAATGCTAGAAGGTGAATCTATTAAAGTTGAAGAAGCAGCTAAATTTAATGATTTAGTTTTAAAAGAAAAACCTAAAGTTTCATGGAATGATGTAATAGGTTTAGAAGATGCTAAAAAATCTATAAGAGAAAGCATAGTTTATCCTGTTAAAAGACCTGATTTATTTCCATTAGGTTGGCCCAAAGGTATATTATTATATGGCCCTCCTGGTTGTGGAAAAACACTTTTAGCAGCAGCTGTAGCATCAGAAATAGATGCTACTTTTTATTACGTTGATGCAGCATCTATAATTTCTAAATGGCTTGGAGAATCTGAAAAAAATGTAGCTAGACTTTTTTCTTCTGCAAGAAAATCTGTTAGTAAAGATCGTCCAGCTATTATATTCATAGATGAAATAGATTCTCTTACTTCAATTCATCAAGTTGAAGTTGGTGGAGAAACAAGAGCTAGAAATCAAATTTTAAAAGAAATGGATGGTCTTTCCGAAAAATCTAAAACTGAGCATTTGTATGTTATAGGCGCCACTAATAAACCTTGGGATTTAGATGAACCATTCATAAGAAGATTTCAAAAACGTATTTATGTTCCTTTACCAAATAAAGAAAATAGATTAGCTTTATTTAAGCATTATACAAAGGATTTAGCTATTAGCGATGATGTAGATTTTGAAGAATTAGCAATATTAACAAATGGATATAGTGGAAATGATATTAGAGACATTTGTATGAGTGTTCAAATTAAAGTTGTAAGGGAATTATTTGAAAGTGGTGCTGCTGAAAAAGGTATGAAACCTAGATTAATTAATATGTTTGACTTCCTAGAAGCTATAAAAATTAGGCGCCCAAGTGTCTCTCTCGAAAGTATTGAGAAATATGAAGAATGGGCTAGAAGATGGATGGCTTTATAAATTTTAAATATTTTTAAAATTATTTTTGATTAGAAATTTTAAGTGATATTAGAATATATTAAAATTATAGGAATAAATTTAAATTTTTTAGCTAATGGGCTATTTCTTGCAATTATTATATCAAAATATGTAAGAGTTATTCCACAAGGAATATCTTCATGCATTAATCTATCTCTGAAAGCTATACTTCTATAATGGCGAGGTGCTCTTTTTTCTTTTGGGCCAGGTAATAAACCAAGAGCATGACCTAGTTCATGTGCTAATATCTCTCCTGGAGGTTCTTCACCAAACCATCCATTCGTTGGATCATTATCATCATCTGGAATATTTGGATCATTAGTCCAAGCTTCATACGTTAGAAATGTTCCGTAATATTCTTTAGTTATTGCTTGCGTCATTGGCCAATCAGGAAATGGGCCATCAATAAGAAAAATATGATAATAAAATGGATATTCTTCATTTACTTTTTTTCTTAACATGGCTCTTTGAAAACTATCTGGAGCTTCTGGAGCATCTTCCCATATTATTTTTGCTTTTAAAAATAATATTCTCGCTACTTTCCATATATTATTCGTGCATGCTATCATTTCATCTATAATTTTTTCCATTTTATGTTTTATTTTATCATAATTTGTTTCATTAAATTTTTCACTTAATTTATTTAATGGTAATGTATGAAATGCAAGTGGTATTATTATAATATCCTCATTTTCATAGGATGGATATTTATTTATATTGTAATTTGATAATAAAGAGTTGTTTATATAAAATATACCGAAATAAAATGAAGAAAATATTATTAGGAAAATGATTCTGTTAATCTTATTTAACAATATTTTTATCCCTACTTTTAATAGTAATAGATATTTTTAAATTTTTACATCATCTAAGATTTTTTATAAAATAATAAAAATTTTAGCAAAAATATTTAATAATGTTCCTCTTCTTCTTTCTTTAAAATTATTTTTCCCTCTTTTTCAAGCATTTCTATTGCTTTTTCAACTTCTTCTTCTGATAAACTTAAAACAGATGCGCATTCTTCTATATCAAAATCTTTATAATGTTCTTTAATATAAGCATAAACCATTGTTTTAATTTGTTCATCTTTCACTTCAGTTATTTCTGGAAAACTCTTTTCTATTCTTTCAGAAGCAACTATGCTTGCTTCCTCTAATATATCTTTAGCTTCTCCACTTAAATCAGTTGATATACTAATCTCTTCCATTGAAACTCCTGTTGTAGCTGAAACAAATCTTTCAATATTTTCTTGTAATTCTGTTAATGTTAAAGCTGCTTCTGGAATAATTCCTTTAACTTCTTCTTTTATACTTAAAATTATTCTATTTAAAGGTGTAAGTAATCCAACAACTTCTCTCAATTCTTCTATTGTTTCCAATCTAAGCTTTATTTGTTCAAATATTAATTCGCTATGAAATATCATTCTAGCAAGTTTCCTAATTTCTGCAACTTCTTGAGCATAAATTTTTGCTCTTTCTTCATCTTTATTCGCTAAAGCTTCTATACATTTCTCAAAATATTCTTTATTCTTTTGTTCTAAATTAAAATATTTTCTTTTAAGTTTTTGAATTTGGATATCTAATTTTCCTATTATTTCTTCTATTTTAAGTATGAATTCCTCAGGTTTATATAATTTATCTACATTCATAAGTTTATTTTCTACTTCATTAGTCCATATTTCTTCCTTTCTAATTCTTAAAACATTCTTTATTTTTAATAGTATATCTTTTAGTATCATCTTATTCCATTTTCCATCATAAAATTATGAGTAGTTATATTTTTACTTTTCGTTATAAATTTTTCTAGAAAACTTCTAACGTAATACTTAAATAATATTTTTCTTAAATAAGTTTTTAATACTTTAATTTTTAATAAAAATAAGTTAAAAATAGGGTGATAAAAAATGATTTCAATAGAAGATTTTAAGAAAATTGAATTAAGAGTTGGAACGGTTATAAAAGCGGAACGTGTAAGTGGATCAGAAAGATTAATTAAATTAATAGTAGACTTTGGAGAATATACTAAACAAGCAATAACTGGTTTAGCTCATATGTATAAGCCAAATTTCTTTTTAGGAAATCAATACGTTTTCCTAGTAAATTTAAAGCCTGCTAAATTCAAAGGAGAATTATCTGAATGCATGCTTTTAGCAGCTGTTGAAGATGAAGAAAAAGAAATCGCTCCCATTGCTCCAATAAAAAAAATAAAGAATGGTTCTAGAGTAGTTTAAAAATCATATGGTTTACAAATAATTTTTCTAACTTTTAAATCAAAAAAATTAAATGAATTTGCTGCTTTGATCAATAAAGCAGTGTCTGCCCCTCTTCCTGTTCCAGCAATAGCTATAACATTTTCTCCTGCATTCACAAGTCCTGCATCCGTTGCCATAATAGTTATTTCAATAGCTACTTTAGTCCCCTCACCAAATAATTTTAAAGCATTTGCAATAATTTCTAATGGAAGAATTGTATTAAATTTTTTTCTAATAGCTCTTTCAATTCCACTTAAAGCATGAGTTGTAGTAAGTATTTTTGCTCCATTTTCAATAATTTTTTTAGCATTTTCTCCATCCAATTCTTGATAATTTGGTTTAATAAATCCTGTTGAATGAGTAACAACTACAACATTCAATCCTTTAAAAATTGAAGATGCAAGAACACCTGTTTTACCAGTTGTAGATGCAACAACAATACTTTTTATTTTTTCTTTCTCAACAAAATCTTTAACTATTTTCAAAACTTCTTCAGTATGGTCTCCTGATTTTTCAAAATAAATCGTTTCCATTGTTCCTCACTTTAAATTATTCTTTCATTTTTATTAAATAAATATTTTCCTAAAAATTTTAAAATTTATTATATAAAAGTAAAGTTTAAATAGGTGTTTTTATTATATTAGGAAGCCTCAAGGAGGAGTTGAAAAATGGAAGAAGAGGAAGGATTCGAGGAAGAATTTGAAGAAGAGGAAGAATTTGAATTAGAAGAACCAGAGGAAGAAGAAGAGGAAGAGTGGTAACTTCTCCAATATTATGCTTATTTTTTATTTCCTTTTATTTTTTTATTTCTAATACGTATATTTTTTCAAAAAACATTGATTTTTCTTTTTTAATCGAATATTTTAAATTCATTTTCTTAATTTTATTTAAAACTTCATTTATTATATGAGAAGATGAAACAATCATTATAGTACCTTTCTTATTTATATGCTTTTTTGCTTCTTTAATAAATTTAAATGTTATTTCAAATCCTTTTTTTCCACCAAACCATGATAAATCAAAAATTTTCTCATTAATATTTTCAGATGGTAAATAAGGTGGATTAAAAACTATTAATTCAAAAAATACTTTATTTTTTAAGAATGATAAACAGTCCCCACATACAATGTCTACTTTATCTCTTAAAAAATTTTGTTTAACATTGTATAATGTATTCTTAGCCGCTTCAAAATTTATATCTGAAGCTAAAACATATTTTGATTTTTTTGCAAGTTTAAGGGTTATTAAACCTACTCCAGACCCTACTTCAAAACTTTTTTTATAATTGTTATTAATTGAATCATATAAAAGGAAAGTATCTTCCGAAGGTTTATAAACATTTTCAAATATTTTAATTTTAAAATTATTTATCTTCATTTTTTTAGATTATTTTATGGATATACTCTTGAAGGTGTTCTTGGGAATAAGCATGCACTTCTTATATGTGGTAATTCAAGTAGCCACCTAAGAGTTCTTTCAACTCCTAATCCGAAACCTGAGTGTGGAATGCTTCCATATTTTCTTAAATCTATATACCATTCATAATCTTTTGGATTTAAGTTGAATAATTTTATACTTTCAATTAATTCTTCATACTCATGAATTCTTTGTCCTCCACCAGAAATTTCTCCATATCCTTTAGGAGCTAATAAATCAACGCATCTTACAACTTCTGGCCTTTCTTTATCTGGCATATGATAAAAGGCTTTTGCTTTTCTTGGATAATGCGTAACAAAGAATGGCTTTTCAAATTGATTGCATAAAACCTTCTCTTCATCAGCTCCAAAATCGTCTCCCCATTCTATTTTTACTCCATTTTTATGAAGTATTTCTAATGCTTCATCATATGTAATTCTTTCATAAGGTGGCTCAGCAATTTTTTCATCTATTTTTTTCCCTAATATTTTAAATTCTTCTACGCATTTTTCAGCTAATTTATGTACTATATGATTTAGAAGATTTTCTTGAATAACCATAATATCTTCAAGTTTTGCAAAAGCAATTTCAGCTTCTATTTGCCAAAATTCTGTTAAATGTCTTCTTGTTCTACTTAATTCAGCTCTAAAACTAGGTTGAATGCTATAAACTTTTTCAAGTCCATAAATTGCAGCTTCTTGATATAACTGAACACTTTGTGATAAATAAACTTTTTTTCCGAAATAATCTACTGGAAATAAAGTTGCTCCTCCTTCGCATGCAGCAGTTATAAATATTGGACAATCAATTTCTATGAAATCATTTTTCTTAAACCATTCTCGTGCAGCATCTAAAAAAGCAGACCTTATTTTCATTATTGCTGATACTTTTCTACTTCTAAGATATAAATGCCTATTATCAAATAAGAACCTAGTACCTGCTCCTGGTTTTATAGGGAATTCTTGATAAGATGGCCCAATAACTTCAATTTCTTTACAAATTATTTCTACTCCATTAGGTGCTCTTGGGTCTCTTTTTACTATTCCTAAAACTTTTATTGAAGATTCTTTATTGATTTCTTTAACTATTTCTATGCTTTTATCGCTTGCAATACCTTTCTTAATAGTTACTTGTATAATTCCTTTAGAATCTCTTAAATCTATGAATAATAAATTTCCATGCATTCTTTTATTATAAACCCATCCTATTATTTCAATAGTTTTACCTTCTTCCATATTGATTATATCTGATGTATATACATTTTTCAATAATTTTTCCCTCTAGTTTTTTCATTCTAAAAAGCTCTATTTAAATATAAAATTTTATAAGAAAAATTTAATGGAAATACTTTTATTAATGTATATTTTTCTTTTATTGAATAAAAAATGTATTTAGATGAAAATAAAATTGTTGAAATAGTTGAAAAAACAAACCCATCAGTAGTAAATGTAAGTACAGTTCATTTATTAGATGTTTTTCCTTTTTATAGTGTTCCTATTAAAGGTGTAGGTTCTGGAGTAATAATAGATCCAAATGGATACATAGTAACTAATAATCATGTTATTGAAGGAGCTGAAGTAGTTGAGGTATCTTTAAATGATGGTAGAGTTTTTAGAGGAAAAGTTATTGGTAGAGATCCAAGTAGTGATCTAGCTATTATTAAAATAGATGCAAAAAATCTTAAAGCTGCTGAATTAGGAGATTCATCAAATCTTAAAGCAGGGCAATTTATAATAGCTATTGGTAATCCATTTGGTTTACGTGGTGGACCAACTGTTACAATTGGTGTTATTAGTGCAATAAATAGATCAATAAATACTGAAAAAGGGATAATGGAAGATTTAATTCAAACAGATGCTGCTATTAATCCAGGAAATAGCGGAGGGCCTCTTATAGACCTTAATGGAAAAGTTATAGCTTTAGCTACTGCAATAATACCTTTTGCTCAAGGAATAGGATTTGCAATTCCAATAAATAAAGTTAAAAAAATTGCTGAAGATTTAATAAAATATGGAAAAGTTATAAGACCATGGCTTGGAATATATGGTATAGATTTAATTCCTCAAATATCTTCTTATTATAATCTACCTGTTCAAGAAGGAGTTATAATCGTTAAAGTAATTCAAGGGAGCCCAGCTGAAATATCAGGAATAGAAGAAGGTGATATAATATTAAGCATAGATAAAACGCCAATAAAGAATATGATTGAACTTCAAAAAATTATACAAAATAAGAAAGTAGGAGAAGAAATAACTATTAGAATAATTAGAAATTATAAAACTTATGATATTAAAGTAGAATTAAGCGGATCTCCTTGATTTTTTTAAAAAAAAAGGCATAATAAAATGAGAATTAGAGCTCTTACTTTCTTAATAGATTATTTTAAATATAGTAATGATTTTAAAGAATTAATTAATAATTTTTTGTTTTATTCTAAAAATTCAAATATAAAAATATGGACTAAGAGAATAGCAATAAATCCAGTAAGTATAAATGATTTATTAAATATAGTTAACAAGATTATTACATCATTAAATGAAAACATAGACTATATAGCTATCCCAGTAGAATTGAAAAATAATAAATATAGCATTAATACTATTCTTAAAACATTAAAAATTAATGAAAAAATATTTTTATCATTTTTTGGAGATGAAGAAAATTTTGAAATTTTTACAAAAATAGTTTATAATGTTTCTAATAAATTAAGTCCATTTGATTGCACAAGAATTTGTTTTACTTTTAATGGTCCTTTATTAACTCCATATTTTCCTTCTGCTTCAGCTATGAATGAAGAATTAGGCATAGCAGCTGCATTATTTTATGTTAATGATTTAATGAGCCTTAAGAATAAATCAGATTTTTATAAAAAAATTGTCGAAATAGATAATATTACTAATGAATTTTTATCAAATCTTTCATCCAATTTAATTGTTAAAAATTATGGAATTGATTTATCATTATCTCCATGGATGGAAGAAAGTGTAGCTTTATTATTAGAAAAAATTTGTAATAAAAAATTTAATAATCCAGGAATAAGATATGCAATTTTTTATTTAAATAAATTGATTAAAGAAATCTCCTCTAAAAATAATCATTGTGGTTTTAATGAAGTAATGCTACCTTATGCTGAAGATTCAAGATTAATGGAGCTTGGAAGGAAAGGATTAATTTCTGTTTATGATTTATTATCTTTATCAAGCATATGCGTTGCGGGATTAGATATGGTTCTTTTTTCAATAGATAATTTCAATAATTTCTTTAATTTCATGAAAGATTGTTATGCAACATTGAGTATTAAAAATAAGCCATCAGGAATTAGGGTAGTTCCTGTAAAATATAAACCTAAAAAAATTATTAAAATAAAAAAATTTGGTAAAATACCTGTTTTGAAATTAAAATGATTTTATTAATCCCTTAATTTTTAAATAAACTTCTTCTGGTGTTTTAGATTGCAGAGCAATTTTTTCAAATGGACATATTTCTTTTTTATTTTTATTAAGAATTTCTTCTACTTCCTTTTCATAAATAAAGGGAATTCCATTTTCTTTTAAATAATTAATTCCAGATTTGCTTATAATGCATGCATAAATACTAGCTACTTTAATATAAACTGAAAGCATTGCAATTGCTAAACCTACAATTTTATCAGCAAGAGAAGAATTTTTTAAATTTTCCCCACATTTATCTATTGCTTCAATAAAGCTATTTATTCCACTTTCTTTACTACTATATAATATTTTTCCATTTTTAATAAAAATAAGTGATAAATTTTCTTTTTTTAAAAAAATTTTAGCAATTTCTAAATCCTTATCGAATACTTCATTCATTCTTTTAAAAATATTTTTATATAGGAAATTATAAAGTTTGCTATAAAAGGTGTTTAATATGAAGAAATTATCTTTAAAAGATCAAGGTGAACTTTATTATATTCTAAGCGCATCTATTAAACCAAAGCTTTTTGTTAAACCAGGAGAAACTTTTGTAATTGAAACAGAAGATGCTTTTTCAGGACAGATTAGAAAAGAAGGTGATAGAAGAGACTTAAGAAAAATCCCATACAGCAATCCTGTTTCAGGTCCAATATTTATTGAAAGCGCTACCCCTAATGATACATTAATGGTTGAAATAAGAGATATTAAACCATTAATAGGTCAAGGAGCTACAAGGATTCCAGATTTAAGTTTCTATTTTTCTAATATTCCATTATCAAAATTTTTAAATTTGGAAGTACCACATGGAACAAAAATATGTCCAATAAGAGATGGAAAAGTATTTTTTGATAAATATGTTTTGCCATACAGTCCAATGATAGGAACAATTGGTGTAGCTCCAAAAATCGAATCTATTTCAAGCAATTCTGTTGGTCCTCATGGAGGAAACTTAGATTTGTTAGAAATAACAATAGGTTCGAAAATATTCTTCCCAATATATAATGAAGGTGCTTTATTATTCATAGGAGATGTGCATGCAATTCAAGGAGAAGGTGAATTATGCGGTACAGCAATAGAAATGCCTGCAGAAGTTACACTTAAAGTAGATTTAATAAAAAATTATAAAATTGATTGGCCTAGAATAGAAACTAATGAAGAAGTAGGGGTAATATGTGTAACAGGTGTTAATAAAAATCTTGAAGATGCTATAAAAACAGCTTTTATAGAATTAATTTTATGGCTTGAAGAAAAATATGGTATTGATAAATGGGATGCGTATCAATTATGCACACAAATAGCAAGAATTTCTCTAGGGAACTTTTGGAGTATAGTTGCTAAATTTCCTAAAAAAATACTAGAAAGTTTATCTATAAAGTAACTATAATTCTTCTTTTAAAACTCTTTTTAATATTTTTCCAACAGTTGATAAAGGCAACTCTTTTCTAAATTCAACTTCTCTTATAGCTTTATAATATGCAACTCTTTTATTAACAAAATCCATTATTTCTTCTTTTGTTGTTTTAAAATCTTCTTTTAAAACTATATATGCTTTAGGTATTTCTCCTGCAATTGGATCAGGTTTTCCAATTACTGCACAAAGTTTTACATTTGGATGTTCATATAAAATATCTTCAATCTCTCTTGGATATACACTATATCCTTTATACTTAATTAAATCTTTCTTTCTATCTATTATGTAGAAATATCCATCTTTATCCATTTTTGCTATATCTCCAGTATAAAGCCATCCATTTTTTAAAACAATTTTAGTTTCTTCAAGTTTATTCCAATAACCTTTCATTATTTGAGGCCCTTTAATAATTAATTCCCCTATTTCTCCAATTGGTAATTCTTTTTCTCCTTTTTCAATATCAACTATTTTAGCTTCAGTATCATATAGTGGTAATCCTATAGAACCTATTTTAAAATTTTTATTTACTGGATTACAATGTGTAACTGGAGAAGCTTCTGATAAACCATAACCTTCAATTAATAGAGCTCCAGTTTTTTCCATAAATTCTTTTTGAACATTTGGTGGAAGAGGTGAAGCTCCTGAAATGCATACTTTTAATGATGATAAATCATAATCATTTATTTTTGAAGTTAATAATAATGAATACATAGTTGGTACTCCACAAAAGATTGTAACTTTATATTCTTGAATAAGTTTTAATGCTTCTTCTGGATTGAATCTAGGCATGATTACCATTGTTGAAGCTGAATATATAGCAGTATTCATTGAAGTAGTCATTCCATAAACATGATATAAAGGTAATGCTGTTAAGAAAGTTTCTTTTGCTTTTTTCAATTTAAGCCATTTTGAAAATGCTATAGCATTTGAAACTAAATTAAAATGAGTTAGCATTGCTCCTTTTGGAATACCTGTTGTTCCTCCAGTATATTGTATTGTTGCTAAATCTTCTTTAGGATTTATAGATACTTTGGGAAAATTTATATTGCTTTCTTTAATAAATTCTTCAAAATAATAAACTTCTAACTTCTCAATTTTTTCGTCTATTCTTGCTTCTTTATTAAAGCTTGTGATTATAATTCTTTTAATTTTAGTTTTTTCTAAAACTTTTTTTAATAATGGATAAAGATTATCTAATACTATTATTGTTTCAGCTCCAGAATCATATAATTGAAATTCAATTTCTTTTTCTTTAAAAAGTGGATTTAATGCAGTAATTATTGAACCTATCATTAATGCTCCATAATAGCTTATAATAAATTGTGGACAATTAGGAAGGAATAAAGCTACTCTATCACCCTTTTTTACATTAATTTTTCTTAATGAATTAGCAAATTTTATAGAAAGTTCATTTAATTCAGAATAATTGATTTTTTTATTATTGAAAATTATAGCTATTTTTTCAGGATATTTTTTAGCTGAATTTATTAAAAAATATTGTAAAGGAATATTAGGATATTTTATTTTCCTCTTCATTTTATTTTATATTTTTTCAAATTTTTAATTTAAAAATTTTTAACTTAATGATTTATTAGAATTTTTAATGAATAGCTATAAAGTAGTTAATATTGGTAAAGCAAGATTAATTCTTGTTAAGGGAGATATTACTGAACAAGATACTGATGCTATAGTAAATGCTGCTAATCCAAGCCTTATGGGAGGTGGAGGAGTTGATGGTGCAATTCATAGAAAAGGTGGACCTAAAATATTAGAAGAATGTAAAAAAATTAGAGAGACAAAATATCCTAATGGTTTACCAACAGGTGAAGCGGTAATAACTACTGGCGGGAATTTAAAAGCAAAATATGTAATTCATACTGTTGGTCCAATATGGAAAGGTGGATCATATAATGAAGCTCAATTACTTGAAAAAGCTTATAAAAACTCTCTTAGATTAGCTATAGAAAATGGATTAAAAACTATTTCTTTTCCATCTATAAGTACTGGAGCTTATGGTTATCCTATAGAAAAAGCAAGTAGAGTTGCTCTTAATACGATTAAAAATTTTTTAGAAAAAGAAAATAAAATAGAAGAAGTTAGAATTGTTTTATTTACTGAAAAAGATTTTAAAATATATGAAGAAGCTTTAGAAGAAATATTAAAAAATTAAAAAGGTTAGAATTATGGCTAGTAGAGGTTTAAGTAGTGAAAGAATAGCTAGAGGAATACTTGAAAGAATGAATTTTCAAGTACTTGAAGAAAGAAAAAAGATAGTAATAAATGGTGTTGAAGTAGCTGAAGTGGATGCAATTGCTAAAAGTCCTGAAAATATAACTTATTCTGTAGAAATTAAGGCTGGTAAAATATCTGTAAGTGATGTGCGTCACGCATATGCTAATGCTAAGCTTCTTAATTTATATCCATTAATAGTTTGCAAAGGTTTTATAGATACTGCAGCTGAAACAACAGCTTCAGAATTAAATGTTAAAGTTATTCAACTTCCAGACTATTATTTGCTTTTAGAACCTGAAGAACTTGAATTGATTATTCGTCATGCAGTTCAGGATGCATTAGAAGATTATGAGCCTCAAATGTTTTTCTTTGGAAAGAAAATTTCTAAAAAAGATGCAAAAATAATTGAAGCTATAGCTACAACCGATAATATTGTAGATGCTGCGAACATTGCTAAAATGAATGTAGAAGATTTTAGTAAAGAAATATCTTATTTAAAATCAAAGAAGATTTTTTCAAGCACAAGGAATTATAAAACTATTAGAAAACAAGCTATAAGAATTCTTGGATATTTATCTTTTGAAAAAAGATTAACAAATATTGAAAAGAATTTGAAAAATATAATTAAAAGACTAAATGAATATGATAAAAAAGATTAAAGTTTTTGATAAATTCATGTAAAGAATTTTTTATTTCTAGCTTTTTCAATTTTCATTTTAACTTTAGAAATGGATGAAAGATTAATTTTTCTATTTCCTTTATATATTTTATAATCCATTTCAGCAATTTCCATGGCTAATTCATTAATTAATTTTTCTATTTCTATTTCATCATATATTTTTTTATATCCAATTATCAATCCTGAAATTACTGTTCCAGGTTTTAGATTTTCATAAAAGTTTCCCTCATCTATTAATATCACATCAATAGGTTTTATAAAAATTTCCCTCAATTTTCTCAATATTTCTATTTCTAGATTTATTTTTTCCTCTAAATTATTTATTTTATCTACAATTATAAGGAAGTCTATATCTTTTGCTTTTAATGGATTAATAATATAGCTGCCAAATATTATAAAAGCCTTTAACTTTTTCTCAAATCTATTAATAATTTCTTTAGTTTTAGATAATGCTATTTCTTCTAAGGAAATTTTTTATCACCTCTATTGCTTCTTTAGCTTTTTCAATTCCTTTAGAAGCTATATCTTTTGATACAATGTCAGCAGGTCCAAGAACTTCGCCTTTTAAAAGCATTGGATATCT
>CAZHGP010000018.1:0-26304 GCA_964532175.1 uncultured Nitrososphaeria archaeon | reverse complement strand
AAGTAGGTTTTATGTTACATATTTCTTAAGTTTCCTGTCATTAAAGTTTTAAAAATCCTTTTTTATAGAGAAAATGGTTAATAAAAAAATCAATATATCTCTAAAAGAAATTATCAGACTAGTCATTATTATAATAATGGTTTTATTTTCTTTTTCACCTTTGATTTGGATGATTGCTGCCTCTTTTGTACCTGAAGATATACTTTATTGTTCTATTATTCCAATTTCCACAAATATAACTTTAAAACATTATAATTATGTTTTTTCAAGAACAGATTTTTCACGATGGTATATAAATAGTTTAATTGTTGGCTTTACAAATATTTTAATTACGATGCCTACTGCAACAATGATGGCTTATGTAGCTACAAGATTCAAGCAAAAATATCCATGGTTAAAAGCATTCGGACCATTTGCATTATTTCTTTACATGATACTTGGAATAGTTCTAGCTTTACCTTTAGTATTAATATTTGGATACTTAAAACTTTTTGATACTTTATTAGGTGTTGCAATAGCTAACTCAACTTGGAGTATGCCTTTATCACTTTGGCTTTTATGGGGATATTTTGAGAATATTCCACCAGAGCTTGAAGAAGCAGCTTTTGTTGATGGAGCATCTAGATGGCAAGTATTATCACGTATCATAATTCCCATCGCTAGACCTGGTATGGCTGCTGTTTCCATATTTTCTTTCTTAACAGTATGGTTAGATTATTTATTCGCTCTCACTCTTATTAGATCAGAAGTCAATTATACTGCTTCTTTAGGTATAACTTGGCTTATTAAAGAATATTCTTTTGCATGGGGAGAATTAACAGCTGCAGCTACTTTAATGGCTATCCCCTCAACTATAATCGCATTTTTATCCTTTAAATATCTACTTTATGGATTCCAAATGACCTTAAAAGGTGTAAGATAGTAAAAATATTTATCTTCATAATTTTTTAGAAAAGTAAAGAATTAAAACTAGAAAGATTAAAAATTTATTAAATTAAGTACTTTCTAAGTTTTTCTGTTGTTAAAGTTCTTTCATTCCAAGATCTTTTATAAAAAGTTTTAATCATTTTTTCTACAGTTTCATAATCTCTTTCATAAATATGATAAGAATTGGAAATATCGATATATTTTCCAATTTCAACATTTAATTCATTTGCAATCCTTTTTTGCAATTCTGTTAAAGCATACATATTCATAAAAGCAGCTTTTAAAGCATCTCTTGATCGCCATGTAGTATGCATAACTAATCGATTTTGAAAAACTCTAAGCCAAATCCTTTGTAAACATGGTGGGTCGTCTATTTTAGTATCATTCCATGGTTTCCAAGTAATTGCTTGAGCTCTTCTTGTATATGGAGTTTCTTTAAGCTTTTCTAAAATATAATTAATTTGATTTATAGTACTTTCTCCAAACTTATAATTAAAAAGTCTTTCATGATAAGTATATGGCCATTTTCCTTCTTCTACATATTTATCATGAATACCTTCTAAAATTTCATTAACATATTCGATTAATGTTTTATAGCTTCCTATTATTCCAGCTTTATGTATTCTAGGTTCTGAAAAAGGTTCTTCAATTTCCATTATCATTGTGCAATCTTTACTCATTTCATTATACTCAGTTTTTATTTCAATACCTTTATTCCAAAGTTCTATTATTGATTTTTCCCATACTTCAGCAAGATTTTTACCTTTAATAAAAATTACTGGTGCATAACTCATATAAATCATAAGTATTTTATTCTTATAAGTATATATGGCTTTAAAAATACTTAAATTAGAATATGAATAAAATATTTATTTAAAAAAAGGAGAAAAATAATGATATCTAATATACTTTTTGATTATGGAGATACTTTAATTTATAGGAATAAACCAATTGAAGAAATAAGAGAAAAAAGGCTTGAAAATTTGCATAAATATTTTATCAATAGAAAAATCAATATTGATATAAAAATTTTAAAAGAAAATTTTTATAATATTTGGGATTCAATATATAAGAAATGTGAAGAAGAAAGTATAGAAATACCTGCAAAAGAAACAATTCCAAAAATTTTAGAAAAAATTGGAATAAAATATAAATATGATAAAAAAATTGAACATATTTTTTTCAAGCCTGATTTAAAATCTATTATGTTATTTCCTGAAGTTAAAGAAGTTCTTTTTTTCCTTAAAAATAATGGATATAAAATTGGATTGGTTTCAAATACTGTTTCTGATTGGTTTGTTAAAGAAACTTTGAAAAAATTAAAAATAGAAAAATTTTTTAATTGTGTAATTACTTCTGTTCAAATTGGAATTAGGAAACCTAGAATAGAAATATTTGAAAAAGCTTTAAAAGAATTAAATGCAAATAAATTACAAACAGTTATGATTGGGGATTCTCTTAAATCAGATATTTTAGGAGCTAAAAAATTAGGAATTAAAGCTATATATGTTAATCGAGGAAAAAATAATAAGCACATAGATATAAATCCTGATGCAATTGTATCCAATCTATTAGAAATAATTCCTATAATTTCTAAATGGTAAAGTTGATAAAAAAATGGATGCTACTAATAGAATAGTAAAACGTTATAAACTTCTTTTTAAACTTCCTAAATCTCAAATACTCATATTGTATCTTTTAATTGAAAGTATATTTTTTGGAACAATTTCAAGTATTATAGCTTTTGGTTTTAATTATTTTATAAATGGGATATTTTCAGGAATTTTTATATTATTTTCAAGCGGAATTTTATCTTCATTATTAATATATTTCTTTAAAGAAAAAGAAAGTTTATTAAATTTTAAGAGAATATTAGGATTAATATTTTTTTCAAATATGATTTTAGGATTAATATTAATTCTATCCGCAATATTTTCTACTTTGTTTAATATGAAATATTATTATTTAATACTCTCACTTGGATGCGGCACAATTATAGCTTTTATATTCACAATATTATATATTCTTTTAAATAAAAGCATAAAAAGTTTATTCTTAATTTCTTTCTTTCATCCATTTTTTTGTTTTGTATTATTCCTATTTCATTTAAACTTTTTAGGAAAAATATTGATTATTGAAATACCGAAATTATTCATTTATTTTATTTTTATAATATTTATATCATTTTTCATTGCTTTATGGTATATTAAATCTATAGATAAAGTAGGTATAAAAAATAATATTGGAGGAACAATAAATTTATTTAAAGCATTTGCGCATGTATGGTATAAAAATGAAAATAATAAATTTGAAGAAATACTTGATAGAATTTCAGAAGAAAAGAATATAAATATTCCTATTATGAAATTTTTTGATAAAGAGAAAATAATTGGAGCAATAATTGTTCCAGAATTTCATTTTGGTCCTTTTAGAAAAATGGGCAGTAGCATTTTTCCATCATTAATTTCAGAAATTTTTGAAAAAAAATTAAATATCATTCCATTAATATTTCATTCACCTTCAACACATGAAGAAGATTTAGTAAAATTAATCGATAATGAAAGAATATTGAAAAATATTGAAAATGCTATTTTAAAAATAAATGGAGAAAAAATAAATGAAGCAACACCATTAATAAAAGAGAGAATTGGAAATATAAATGTTTATTGCCAATTATTTGGTAATTATCCATTTTTATTAATTACACGTTCACCTATTCCAACAGAAGATATTCCAACAAAAATAAGAATTAAAATTAAAGAAATATTAGCTAATAAAGGTTTTAAAATAAGCTTTATAATAGATTCTCATAATTGTATAAATAAAGATTTTAAAGAATTAAGTAATGAAGATGAAGAAAATATATATAAAGCTATTTTAAATGCATTAGAAAAATCTTTAAAATTACCTAAATATAAAATAGAAGCAGGTTTTTCTCAAGAAAAAATTGAGAAATATAGTGAATTGGAAGGATTTGGGAAAAATGGAATTGTTGCTTTAACTATGAAAATAGGTGAACAAAAAATTGCATATATATCAATAGATGGAAATAATATAATAAAAGGTTTAAGAGAAAGGATAATAGAAGAATTGATAAAAAGAGGCTTTAATGAAGTTGAAGTAACAACAACAGATACGCATGTAGTTACAGGTTTAACTCGTGGAGAAGGATACTTTCCAATAGGTGCGACTATTCCATTTGAAGAAATTATTAATTTAATAATTAAAGTTACTAATGATGCTTTTTTAAAAATAAAACCATTAGAAATAGAAGTTAAAGAAATTTCAATTGAGAAAATTAAAGTTTTAGGTAATTCTATTAATAGTCTTTCAAAAACTTTAGATGAATCTATTAATATAGCAAAAAGGAATTTATTTATTACAATTTTAACAATAATATTTTTCATTTTTATACTTATATTCTTTTTCTAAATATTGTGTATGATATGACTAGAATAGTTATTAGAAAATTTGGCAATATAAATGAAGAAGATATTAAAAAAATAATTTCTATAATGCAAGAATGTTATGAAAGAATAGAAATAAAAAATGTTGAGATAGTTGATCTTTATATTTTTGAAAAAAGTTTTAGTATGCAAGAATTTAAAAGAAGAGAAAAAGTAGAAAAGATATCTAGTTTATCTCTTGAAGAAGAATTTTTTGCAACACATGATGCATATCATGGCATACCTAGAATAATGATTGCAATAGATAAATTAAATGAGCTTCCAGAAAATGTTAGGATTGGAGGAATAAGGCATGAAGTAGCACATAGCATCCTTCATGGATCACTTGATTATTATATTTTTTCAATACCAAAAATATTAATAGAATATTCAAAAAAATATTTAAATTTAGAAAAATTCTTTGGAAATATAACATATTTAATTTCAATAGCTATTAAAGATTATGAAGTAACAAATCTTTTATGCAAATATGGTTATATTGAAGATCAATATGAATATATTAAATATTTTTTAAAACCTTCTATTGAAGAAAAACAAGCATGGGAATTTGTTAAAAATAATTTTTCTTTAACTTTACTATTCATAACCTCTCTAATTAAAATTATTGCATGCGCAACTCCTTTATTATTTACTTCATTTAATAAAAAAATTAGTGAAGATTTAGGATCTTATATAAGTTATTTACCAATAAAATTTCAAAATCTCATTTTAAAAATAGTACTTAAAACATTCCAAAAACAATATGAAAGCTTACAGCAAGAAATAGATGTAGTATGTGAAGAATTAATAAAAAATTTAGAAATGCTCATAGCTTAAATATATGCTAAAAAAGGCATTTTTTATAATTTTATTTTAAGTAAAAACTTTTAATTAAAGCTTTCTTTAAATTTTTTGTGATAAAATGATTGAAATAGAAGGATATAAAATTATTGAAGATTTGCTTTATAGTAAAGATCATGTATGGATTAAAATTAAGAACAATAAAGCAAAAATTGGAATAACAGATTATATTCAAAAAAACTTGCATGATATAGTATATATTGAACTTCCTGGAATAAATTCAAATATATACAAAGGAAAGCAAATAGCTTTAATAGAATCTATAAAAACAATTTCAGAAATACATTCACCATTAACTGGAAAAATTATAAAAATAAATGAAAAATTAAAATCTAAACCAGAATTAATAAATAAATCTCCATATGAAGATGGTTGGATAGCAATAATAGAACCTACAAATTTTGAAAAAGAAAAAAATGATTTTTTAAATTTTGAAAAATATATAGAATATATAAAAGAAATAATTGAAAAAGAAAAAGGATAATACTTAAATATCTTTTTTTATTTAATTATAAAAAGAATTGGGGTGTCGAAACTAGGAGAAAAAGTAAGAGTTTTAGCTCATGCTTCTTCAGCAAATTTAGGACCTGGATTCGATATTTTTGGAATAGCTTTAGATGCTTTTTATGATATTGTAGAAATAGAAAGAATAGATGGAGAAAAAATAATTATTGAAAATTATGGAAAATATGGAGATATCATACCTAAAGATCCTAGAAAAAATGTTGCTGGAATAGTTGCTAAAAGCATGTTAAATCATTATTATGGTAAAAAAATTGGATTAAAAATAAGTATATTTAAAGGAGTAAAACCATCTTCTGGACTTGGAAGTAGTGGAGCAACAGCAGCAGCGACAGCTTTAGCATTAAAAAACCTTTTTAAAATTAATGCATCAATAGAAGAATTAATATATTTTGCTGCACAAGGTGAAAAAGCTTCAGCTGGAACACCACATATGGATAATGTTGCAGCTTCACTTTTAGGTAATTTTACATTAATATATTCAACTAATCCTCCTAAATTTATTAATTTAAAAGCACCAGAAAATATTGAAATTGCAATAGTTTCTCCAGAAATTAAGATTAAAGAAAAAGCAAAAACTAAATATGCTAGAAAAATATTACCTAAAAAAGTAGAATTAGAAAAAGTTGTTCATAATGTTGGTCATGCATGCTTAATAATTGCAGGTTTCCTTTTATCAAATATTAATCTTATAGGAGAAGGGATGTCTGATATAATAATTGAACCTGCTAGATCAAAAATTGTACCATATTATGAAAAAGTTAGAAATATAGCTTTAAAAAATGGTGCAGCTGGAGTAGCTATAAGTGGTGCAGGACCATCAATAATTGCTTTAGTAGATTCTTCAAAAATAGAAACTATGAAAATAGCAGAGTGTATGAAAGAAATTTTTGAAAAAAATGGTATTAAGGCAGAAGCATACGTTTCTAAAATAGGTAAAGAAGCTAGATTATTAAAAGAAGACCTATAGGTGATTAAAAAATGAAGAAAGAAATCGATTTTTCAACAAAAAGTATTCATGGAAGTAAATATTTTGATCCATTAACTGGTGCATTTATTATTCCTATTTTTCAAAGTGCTATTTTTACTTTTCCTGAAGGTGGAAGTATTAAAGTTAGAGAAAAACCTTTTAAATATTCAAGAGAAGATAATCCTACTGTACATTTTGTTGAAAGAAAAATAGCATTGCTTGAAGGAGGAGAAGATTGTTTACTTTTTAGTTCAGGAATGGCAGCAATATCAACAATACTTATAAGTTTATTAAAAAGTGGAGATAAAATACTTATTCCAAAAGATTTGTATGGCTTAACTTATATTTTAATTAAAAAATTATCAAAATTTGGTATTAAAGTAAAAACATCCAATCCTGGAACAGAAAATATTCTAAATGCTCTATCACCAGAAATAAAAATGGTTATTTTAGAAAGTATGTCAAATCCTTTATTATATGTATATGATATAGAATCAATATCTAAAAAAGCAATAGAAAATTCTGCATTTTTAATAGTTGACAACACATTCTTAACTTCAGTAAATCTTCAACCATTAAAATTAGGAGCAAATATGGTATTATACAGTGCTACTAAATATCTTAATGGGCATAATGATATAATCGCAGGAGCAATAATAGGAAAAAGAAGTGATATTGAAAAAATTTGGGAATGGAGAAGAATGATTGGTGGAATACTCGATCCACATTCTGCATATCTTTTAGATAGAGGATTGAAAACTCTTAAAATAAGAATGAAGAAACATGAAGAAAATGCAAAGGAAATAGCTGAATATCTTCAATCGAATTCAAAAATAAATAAAGTATACTATCCTGGTTTACCATCACATCCTACGTATAATATTGCTAAAAAAATTCTTAATGGATTTGGAGGAGTTATTAGTTTTGAATTAAAAATAAATACTAAAAAAATTCCATTATTCTTAAAAAAATTAAAAATTATAAAAAGAGCACCAAGTCTTGGAGGAACAGAAACTTTAATAATGCATCCTGCCTCATCTTCTCATAAAGATTTATCTTTAAAAGAAAGATTAAAACTAGGTATAACAAATAATCTTTTAAGGCTTTCTGTTGGATTAGAAGATTCAAATGATATTATTGAAGATTTAGATCAAGCTTTAAGATATATTTCTTAAAAAATAATTATACCTTATTTAAATAAAGCTTTCTTCATAAAAAGTTTTTAAGTACGATTTTTTAAAAATGCTTTTTAGAATGACGTACATTAATTATTTTAAAGAATCTGTATCTATAGCACCTTATGCTCCTACTTCTTTCGATACTATTAGGTATATGCTTACTTTAGCAGAATTAAAACCAGGAGAAACTCTTTATGATCTTGGATGTGGAGATGGAAGAATCGTTATTATTGCTGCTCAAGAATTTAAAGCAAATGCTATTGGAATAGAATTGAGAGAAGATTTAGTTAAAAAAGCTTTAGAAGAAATTCGTAAGAATAATTTAGAAAAAAGAGCAAAAATTATTCAAGGAGATTTATTTTCAATAGATATTAGTGATGCTGATGTAGTAACTCTTTATCTTACAACTAGTGCAAATGAAAAAGTTAGGCCTAAACTTGAAAAAGAATTGAAAAATGGTGCAAGAGTTGTTTCTCATGATTTTGAAATTCCAAAATGGAAACCTATAAAAATTGAAAAATTTAATTTCGATACAATCTATCTTTATAAAAAAGGCATAAGTTATATTTAATTTATTTACATTATATATAAATCTGGTTCTTTCTTTTCTGCTCTCTTTTGAGCTTTCATTGTTGCTTTCTCTGTTACTTTCATATCATATTCTAAAAATGATTCAGCAAATTTGCATAAATTTTCACTCATTTCTTTTAATTCTTCAATAGTAAAACCTGCCATTATTTCTGGATTTCTAACCCATTCCATCCATCCAACCCAGCTTCTATAAATTGCATTTAATGAAAAATCCATTGCTCTTACAAGTTCAAGTCTATCTTTTTCTTCTTCTCCTAAAAATTTTCTTATTTGTTCAAGCAATTTCTTACAATTTAAAATCCATCTTTCACTCATATTTTTCCTTAATTAAATATATATGGTGACTTTTAACTTTTCTCATACAATTTAAAAATTAAGTTAAAAAACATTTACAATTAATATATTCTAAAAGCTTTTTTGAAACCCATTTATAATAAGCTTCATCAATACTATCACTTAATAAAACATAATTTTTAATATAATCTATTTGTTGAAAAATTAATTTTTCAATTTCATAATCGTTTAATTTTTCTTTTAATATTAAATTTCTTTTTAAAATTGCTAATGGTGTAAAAAAATATGGCAATATAGAATATATTAATTCTACTTCAAATTTTTCACTTAATTTTTCTTCTAAAAAACATCCATTAAAATCTGAAATGCATATGCTCTTATTAAATTTTATTGCTTCATTTTCAATAATTTTTAATGTTTTTTCATTTAATTCATTATCAAATTTTATTTCTTCAAATAATTGCTTAAGCCATTTTTCCTTATCAATTTTATTCATTAAAGTCGTTCTTAATAATAATGCTATGGAATTGATTGAATAGTCAATAGATTTAAAATAATCTTCATTACTTATATAGCAAAAAATTTTAAACTTTCTCCATTTTAATGAATAAATTTTTTCTATTAAAGGTTCATAAATATATAGCCAGCTTTTTGATGAAATATATGGAAGATTAAAATTTTCTATTCTTAAAATAAATTCATCATATTTTATATGATCATTTAAAAGAAGTGAAAATAGTTTTTCTATCATTTTAGGAAAATTAATGAATAAGCAATCATAAATATTATTTTCTAATATTCTTGAAGCTTTAATGTATGCTTTACGAAGATTTGGTACGATTATTATTTTTATTTTAGGTTTTTTCATCAATAAAAAATTTATTTTTTATTAAAAAATAAATTTTAATTAAATTTTTATTTCTTTTCTTCGCTTTCCTTACTTTCTTTAATTATTTCTGTCTCTTCTTTCTTTTCTTCTTCAATTTTTTCTATTTCTTCTATTGGCTCAGGTGGAGGAGTTGTTGCTAAAGTATATCCAACCCATGCTACTATTGCTAAAACTGCTGCAACAGCTACAAAAGCAGTAATTTCTAATATTAATGAAATCCATGGAGAAAGGAAAACTAGCCAAAAGTATAAAATTATTCCAACTATTCCTCCTAAAAATAGAAGTACTCCAATTATTTGATCTTTACTCATATCCAAATCACTTAAAATATTATTAAAAAAGAAATACTTAAAATTTATCTTTTCTAATTTAATAAAAACATTTATATATAATCCTTTTTTATAAAAATAAAAAGTGTTTTTAAATGTTTGAATTTTTTCTTTTATTTTTAATATCTATTGGAATAGGAATAATTTCTTCTTTAACAGGTATAGGGGGAGGTTCATTCATTGTTCCAGTATTAATAATTTTTTTCAATATTAGTACTCATAAAGCAATTGGAACAAGCCTTTTAATAGTAATTTTTACAGCTATTTCATCTACTTTTGCTTATTATAAACAAAAAAGGATAGATTATAAAAGTGGTTTGTATTTAATAATTGGAACAATCCCAGGTGCATTAATTGGCTCATATTTAACAATTTTCTTTTCTTCAAGAGAATTGGCTTTTCTTTTTGGTTTTTTCTTAATTTTTATTTCATTTAGAATATTTTATAAAGCATTTAAAAAGAATGAAAACAATAAAAAATTTAAAAATATTAAAAATAAAAAATATTACTCATATGTAGAAATCATTGATTCTAAAGGAGAAGTTTTTAAATATTATGCTAATATTCCTCTTGGAATTCTATTTTCAATACTTGCTGGAATTTCCTCAGGTATGTTTGGGGTTGGTGGAGGAGCATTAGCAGTTCCTATAATGCATATCATAGTAGGAATGCCTATGCATATAGCTATAGCTACATCAATGTTTATAATGATTTTTACTTCAATTTCAGGAGTAATAGGGCACATTCTACTTGGAAATGTTTTAATAGAATTAGCAATACCTTTATGCATAGGAATAATTTTTGGTACTCAAATAGGTGCTTTTATTGCTAGAAAGCTTAAAGCAAGAATTCTTGAAATAATATTTGGTTTAATTTTAATAATTATAAGTTTAAATTTAATATTGAAAAACCTTATATTTTAATAAGTTTTTATAAATAAAAACCTATATTTAAGTTAAAAAGCAATATAATTTGAGGGTTTATGCGATGAAAGCCGCAGTATTAGTTATAGATATGCTTAAAGATTTCATTAAAGCTTTTGATGAAATTGCTGCAAAATCGTTAATAGAGAATATTAATAAAGTTATTGATTGGGCTAGAAAAAATGAAATGCCAATAATATATATATGTGATGCACATAAAGAAGGAGATCATGAATTTAAGATATGGGGTCCGCATGCAATTAAAGGAAGTGAAGGAGCTAAGATAATAGACGAATTAAAACCTATTAAAGGAGATAAAATTGTTTATAAAAGTAAGTACAGTGGCTTTTTCAATACTAGATTACAAGGAATTCTTAAAAAAATGAATATTGATACATTAATATTGACTGGAGTTCATACTCATATATGTGTTTCACATACAGCTGCAGATGCTTATTATAGAGGATTTAAAATAATAATCCCTAAACAATGCGTTTCAACAATTAATAAAGAAGATCATGAAAATGGCTTAAAAATAATGGAAAAACTTTATGCAGCAGAAGTAAAAGATATTGAAGAAATAATAAAATAGCTAAATAATTTTTATGAATTTAAAAATTAATAAAATTAATGAAAATTATTAAACTTTATAAGTCTCTAGTTTAATTTATTAATTTGGGATTTAAAAAATGAAAATTGGATTTATTAAAGCTAAAATTCCTAAAATAGGAAGAATAGATGCTAGAGGTGTTTTAACTGGCAGTCAGAGTGAAGTTAAGACTCAAGAAAAATAGTTTTATTAAAGAAATTATAGCTTTAGTTAATAGTGGTTATGAAGCAGAAACACCTCAACTTTTAATTCCAATTAATCTAGCAAGAGAATTTGGTTTATGGCCACCACCTACACAAGCTATAGAAACAATGTTTAATACTGCTGGTGGGCCTTTAAAAGTATGGATTATACGTAAAGCTGCTAAGGTTAGTGTTATAACAGAAGATATTTCATCAGAAGAAGTTGATATAGATCTAGTTATATCTCATTTAACTGATGAACCATTAATTAGTGATATGCTTGCTGGTACTCTTCAAATAGCAATTGAAGATATTGCTGAAGGTTACTGGAGATTTAGATGGGAACCAAAAGAAAAAATTAGAAAAACACTAAAACCTTTTTATTATAGTTAAATTAATTTCTATTCTAAATTTTCTTTTTAGAATATAATTCAGCATTTTTATAAAAACTAAAAAGTTTTAAAGATAAAAAATTAAATTAAAAAAATAATCCAATTAAAAATTGAGACTATTTAAAAGAAAAATGTAAAAGCTACGTTTAAGTTTAAATTTATAGAGGATAATATTAAAATAACTAAACTTTCTCTTGATTCGATTTTTGAATATTATTTATAATTAACTCTATACTTTACTTTATCTTTTTAAAAAAATAAAAATGGAAGTTTAAAGTTTTTTATGACAAAACCACCAATCAAAGCATTCAAATTCTCCAGCTTTTGCTTTAGCTAATCTTTCTTTTAAACTTTTTATATCCCTTACTGGCGGAATTATCACATGATCTCCAATAATATCATTGTTAGGCCAATTGGCTGGCATTGCAACTTTATTATTATCAGATATTTGTAAAGCTTTTAAAGCTCTTATAATTTCATCTATATTTCTTCCAATTTCTTGTGGATAATATATAATAAGACGAATAGTTGCCTCTGGATCAACTATAAAAACAGCTCTTACTGTATTTGTTCCTTTTGCTGGATGAATAAGTCCAAGTTTTTCAGCTACAGCTCCAGTATCTGCTATTATTGGAAATTCTATTTCCAAGTTTAATTTCTCTTTTATCCATTCTATCCATTTTATATGACTGAAAACTTGATCTACACTTAAACCAATAAGCTCACAATTTAACTTTCTGAATTGATCATATCTTTTTTGGAATGCAAAGAATTCTGTAGTACATACTGGAGTAAAATCTGCTGGATGACTGAATAATATAAACCATTTTCCTGCAAAATACTCAGGCAATTTTAAAATCCCATGAGTTGTTTGTACTTCCATTTCAGGAAATTTATCTCCAAGAAGAGGTATTCCTTTCCTTTCCATTTTTTTCACCTAAAAGTTCTATAAATTTATATATTAGTTCTTATATATAAATTTTATGGTTCGAATATCAAACTTAGACTTAATAAAAATACTTGAAAATAATGCTCGTGAATCCTTTGTTAATATTGCAAAAAAGTTCAATGTAAGCGAAACTGCTATAAGAAAAAGGATAAAAAAATTAGAAGAAATGGGTATAATAAAAAAATACACTATTCAAGTAGATCCAACTAAGCTTGGTTTTAAGATAGATGCTCTTATAGGAATAGATACAACTCCAGAAGATTATATTTCGATAATAGAACATTTAAAGGCAATGGATGATATTAAAAATTTATATTCTTCTACGGGTGACCATATGATACTTGCTGAGTGCTGGTTCAAGGATTCTAATGAACTTACGAATTTTATTAAAAAAATAGAAAAGATAAAAGGTATTATAAGAATTTGTCCTGCAATATTGCTAGAAAAATTAAAATAAAAAATATTTTTGAACATATGAATAGTGTTTTTTATGCGATTTCAATATAGAAAATTTTTACAATACTCTTTTCGTATTTCATAAAAGCTTTATATTTTTAGTTATCAAGATTTAAATCAAAAAGTGATACTTAATACATTCTATTATTTTTTACTTTATTTAAAATTTAAAACATTTTTACATTAATATTCTTCCAAAATTTTTATTTAAATAAAATTAAGTTTTCTTAAAACTATTTAAAGCAAATTATAGAACTTATAATCTAAAATAAAGCTATGGAGCGATATAAAAATGAAGACTTTTTTAATAGCTTCAGATGAAGAAATTAAATCTGGATATACAACAGATGTATATTTTGAAAGGACAGAGAAAATTTTAAAAGAAAAAGGAATGGATAAAGTAAATGTTGTAGCTGAAGTTACAACTGGAGGGCTTCCAGAAGGGAAAAAATGGGGCATTCTAACAGGAGTTATAGAAGTTGCTAAATTGCTTGAAGGATATAAAGTAAATTTTTATTCAATGCCTGAAGGGAGCGTCTTTAGAAGTAATGATTATTATGGTATTAGAGAACCTGTAGCTTTTATTGAAGGGCCATATATTGAATTTTGTAAATTAGAAACTCCATTATTGGGTTTTCTTTGTCAAAGTAGTGGTGTTTCTACAAAAGCAGCTCATATAAGAATTAAAGCTTGGAAAAGTTTGCTTATAGCATTTGGAGCAAGAAGAATGCATCCAGCTATATCTCCAATGTTAGATTGGGCATCATATGTTGGAGGATTTGATGGAGTATCGACTTTAAAAGGAGCCTCAGTAATAGGAATGGAACCCATGGGCACAATGCCTCATGCATTAATAATTGTTTTTGGCTCTCAAATAGAAGCTTGGAAAAGTTTTGATGAAGTAATGCCTGAAAAAGTTCCAAGAATAATGTTAGTTGATACTTTTTGGGATGAAAAATTAGAATCTTTAGAAGCAGCAAAGCTTTTAAAAGATAAACTTTATGGTGTTAGATTAGATACTCCATCTTCTCGAAGAGGAAATATGAAAGAAATTATAAAAGAAGTGAAATGGGAATTAGAAAGTAGAGGATATAAGAATGTTAAGATAATAGTTTCAGGAGGAGTGGACGAAGATAATATTATTGATTATATAGAAGCTGGAGCTGATGGATTTGGAGTAGGTACTTCAGTAAGTAATGCTCCTACAATAGATTTTGCACTTGATATAGTTGAAGTAAATGGAAAACCTATAAGTAAAAGGGGGAAATTCTCTGGTAAAAAGCAAGTTTGGAGATGTATGGATTGCTTTATAGACATTGTTAAATTATGGAATGAAGAAATACCAAAATGTCCAAATTGTGGAAAAGAAATGAAATCAATGTTAATAGATTTTATTAAGAATGGTTCTTTATCAAGAAAACTTCCAACAGCAAAAGAAGCTAGAGAATATGTTTTAAAACAGCTTGAAATAATTAAAAAAATTGAATATTAATGATTAAAAATGAGAAAAATACCTTTAGTAATTCCTTATCATAATTCGAAAATAGAAAAAGCGGTAATATCTGTTTTAAGATCTAGAAAACTTGTTTCAAGTAATTTAGTAAAAAAATTTGAAGAAGAATTAGCTAAATATATTGGATGTAAGCATGTTATATGTGTAAATTCTGGAACAGCTGCATTACATTTAGCTTTTTTATCAATAGGAGCTAATAAAGAAAATGAAATTATCACATCTTCTTTTAGTTTTATAGCTTCTGCAAATGCTATCATATATACTGGAGCTAAGCCTGTTTTTACAGATATAAATGAAAGAACATATAATATTGATATTGAGAAAATAGAAGAATTAATAAATGAGAAAACTTTTGCAATAGAGCCAGTTCATCTTTATGGTCAACCATGTGAAATGGATAAAATAATGGAAATTGCTAATAAATATGGATTAATAGTAATTGAAGATGCTGCACAAGCAATAGGAGCTGAATATAATGGTAAAAAAATTGGATCTATAGGAGACATTACATGCTTTAGTACATATGCAACAAAAAATTTGCATACTGGTGAAGGTGGTTTCATAGCAACTAATAATGATGAATATGCTGAAAAAATACGTATATTAAGAGATCAAGGTCAGAATGGAAAATATAATCATGTAATGATTGGCTATAATTATAGAATGACTGAAATACAAGCAGCAATAGGTATAATTCAATTAAAAGAGATAGATAAATTGAATAAAATTAGAATAAGGAATGCAGAATATTTAACTAAGAGATTAAAAGAAATAGATGGGATAATTACTCCATATATTCATCCAAAAGCTAAACATGTTTTTCATCAATATGTTATTCAAATAGATGAAGAAAAAATAGGATTAAGTAGAGATAAATTAAGAGAATTATTAATGAGTAAAGGAATAGAAACAGCTATACATTATCCAAAACCTATTCCTTTACAACCAATATATAGAGAACTTTTTAATTATAAAGAAGGTATGTTTCCAATTGCTGAAAAAATTTCTAAAAGAATTCTTTCATTACCCATAAATCCATTTTTAAAAATTAAAGATCTTGATTATATAGTAAACACTATGGAAAAAATTTTATTAAAAAATATTTAAAAAATTATATTATTCTTTTCACAATAACTTTTTTAAGATTGTATTTTTTCAAACAATTTTCAATTGAATACGACAATTGAATTATTTTGCATTTTTCATTATTTTTTAATCCAATAGGATTACATAATTCATAATTTTTACAATTTATCTCATCACATTCATTTTTTTGAAAATTTATTATTGCTCCTTCAAAAGCTTTTTCAGCATTTATAGCAACTTCAATTTCAGACTCTACAACTTTAACTGCTACAACTCCTCCTTCATGTACATCACATTTATGTTTTTTACCTAAAATTTCAACTATTTTATAAATTCTTCCAACTTCTAAGCTATCTATACATACTTGAGATAAATCACAATAATAGCATTCTTTTGTTGGCTCATTAAATAAAAATTTATATCCGATTTTTGCTTGAAGCAAACCTACTAAAGTAGTTATTTCTTTATATTTTTCAATTGAAGCTTCTTTATTCATTAATATCATCCTTCTTTCATTTATTTATTTTTTTAAAATTTTAAGTTTTTCACTAAGTTTTTCCTTTATATCTTCTTTAGAAGTATATTCGATTATTTCTTTATCAGGTATTCCTTGAAGCATATATGAAATTTTTGAATTTTTATTTTTTATAAGTATTATTTTCTTTCCAGATAAAAATGCTATCGCTACTTCCATTCCTACACCATGACTTGGATTTGACACTTCAGCTATAAGCATATCGCTTTTCAAAACACTTTCGATATCTCTTTTTAAAATATCTTTAGGAGAAGTATTTATTTTTAGATCTTCTTCTAAAACCCATTTTGAAATTATTTCATATCCTTCATTTTCTATAATTTCAGCAATAATTTTTGCGATTTCTAAATTTCTATTTGCAATTATTGGAATAGAAAGATATACTCTTTTCATATTTTTCATTAAATTTTTATAAATTTTAAAACATCTTTATTTACAAGATTTATTGGAAGTTGCCCACTTAAAACTCTTGCAACTTCTTCTGCTGCTTTCCTTTGAATTTCTATTAATGAATCAATAGAATACCATGCCATATGAGGAGTTATTACAACATTATCTAATTCGAATAATGGATTATCTTTTAATGGAGGCTCTTTTTCTAAAACATCCAATCCTGCTCCTGCAATCCATTTTTCTTTTAATGCTTTATACAATGCTTTTTCATCTATTACTGGCCCTCTAGAAGTATTTATAAGAATTGCATTTTTCTTCATTAATTTCAATTTTTCTTCATTTATTAAATGCCTTGTTTCATTTGTTAATGGAACATGCAATGTAACAAAGTCTGATTCTTTTAAAATATCATCTAAATCTTTATAAATTATTCCTAATTCTTTCTCTATATCTTCTCTTCTTATTGTATCATAGTATAATATTCTCATATTGAAACCTTTTGCTCTTCTTGCAATTGCACTTCCAATCCTTCCTAATCCAATTATTCCAAGAGTTGAACCATTAAATCTATAAATAGGTTGCAACTCTTTCCAATCCCATTTCCCACTTTTTACATTTTGATTAGCTAATAGAATTTTCCTAGCTAAAGATAAAATTAATGCAAAAGCATGATCTGCTACATCGCTTACATCATAAATAACATTTGCAACAAAAATCCTTTTTTCAGTAGCTGCTTCAATATCAATATTATCTACTCCAACTCCATAACGAACAATAATTTTTACTTTTTCAAGATTTTCTATTACTTTTCTTGTTATAGGAGCATATTGATTTAATAAAGCATCTGCATCTTTGCAATATTTAATAACATCTTCTTCTGTTCTACATTGAAATTTTATTAATTCTACATTTAATTTTGATAGAACATTTTTTTCAGGATCATGAGATTCATATTCTGCATCAGTAATAATTACTTTAAATTTTTTAGACATAATAATATCTCCATTTCTAATTCTTCTTAAATATTAATATATCTTTTTATTATAAGAATTTTTAAAATTATAATTTTAAAAATTAATATAAATTTTAGCTTATTTTAAAAACTTGCCATTTAATACTAATATAAAAATAATAATTTAAGAGCCTAAATAAGCATAAATATTGATAAAGATTTAAAACAAGTTATTTAAAAATAATTGTAAAAAAAGGAGTACAATTATGGCTATAGAATTCATTAAAAAGCCTTTTAGAGATGAAGAAAATTTATCATGTTTAGAAAGTTATGTTAAAGAATGGTTTACTAAAACTTTTAAAGAACTTACTCCTCCTCAAAAATATTCCTTTAAATTAATTTCAAATGGATATAATGTAGTTATAACTGCTCCAACTGGCTCTGGAAAAACAATAGCTGGATTTTTATCAATTTTAAGTGAATTATTTAAAATGGGTAAAGAAGGGAAACTTAAAGATAGTGTGTATTGCATATATATTTCACCTTTAAAAGCTTTAGATAATGATATTAAAAGAAATCTTTTAGCTCCTCTCAAGGAAATAAGAGAAATAGCTAAAAATAAAGGAATAGATTTACCAGAAGTTAGAATAGCTGTACGTAGCGGAGATGTTACTCCTAATGAGAAACAAAAACAGCTTAAACAACCTCCACATATATTAATTACAACTCCTGAAAGTTTAGCTGTAATGCTTAATGCTCCTAAATTTTCAAAATATCTTTCAACTGTTAAATGGGTTATTGTAGATGAAATACATGAACTTGCAAATAATAAACGTGGTGTACATCTTAGTTTAAGTTTAGAAAGATTACAAGAAATTGCAGGAAATTTTATTAGAATAGGATTAGGAGCAACTCTTCATCCAATTGAAGAAGCAGCTGCTTTTCTAGTTGGATATAATGATAATGGAGAATTAAGAGATTGCAAAATAGTTGATGTAAGTTGGTATAAGCCATATGATTTAAAAGTATTATGCCCAGTAAAAGATATAGTTCATTCTACAGCAGAACAACTTAATTCTGCTATGTATAACCTTTTAGATAAGCTTATCTCTAAACATAGAACAACTCTTATTTTTACTAATACAAGGAGTGGTACTGAAAGAGTTGTTTTTCATTTAAAAGATAAATGGAAAAATAAGTATAGTGATGCAACAATTGGTGCTCATCATGGATCATTAAGTAGGGAAATTAGACTTAATGTAGAGGAAATGCTAAAGAAAGGTTTACTTAAAGCAGTTGTATGTTCAACATCTTTAGAACTTGGAATTGATATTGGCTATATAGATTTAGTTGTTCAAATAGGTTCTCCTAAAAGTGTTACTAGAGCTATACAAAGAATTGGTAGAAGTGGACATAAATTTGGTGATGTAGCTAAAGGGATTATAATTGCGATGGATAGAGATGATCTTGTAGAATGCGCAGTAATGCTTAAATGCGCTCTTGAAAAGCATCTTGATAAAATACAAATTCCAAAGAATTGTTTGGATGTTTTGGCTCAACACATTGTCGGAATGGCTTTAAATAAGAAATGGAATATTAAAGATGCTTTAAAAGTTATTAAGAGAAGCTATTGTTATCATGATTTAGATGAAGAAACATTTAAAAAACTTCTTCATTATTTAGCTGGTCATTATTCAGATCTTGAAGATCAAAGAGTATATGGAAAAATATGGTTCGATGAAAATGATGGAATGTTTGGTAAAAGAGGTAAATATACTAGAATAATTTATTATCTTAATATTGGAACTATTCCAGATGAAGTTAAAGTAGATGTTTATAGATTACCAGATAAAAAATATATTGGAAATATTGAAGAAGGTTTTCTTGAAAGACTTAGGCCAGGAGATATTTTTGTATTAGGTGGAAAATTATATGAATTTAGATATGCAAGAGCAATGCGTTGCTATGTTTCTCAAGCTCCTAAAGAAGCAGTACCAACAATTCCAGCATGGTTTTCTGAACTTCTTCCATTAAGTTTTGATTTAGCTTTAGAAATTCAAAAATTTAGAAAAGAAATGAAGAAAAAATTCGAAAAAGGTGAAAATAAGGAAGAAATAATTTCCTGGTTAATTAATAATTATCCTATAGATAAATACTCTGCACATTCTATATATGAATATTTTAAAGAACAGTATGAATATTGTAATATAATTCCATCTTTTAATGAAATAATTATTGAAGAAACATACGATTTACATGATAGAAAATATATTGTTTTCCATTCATTATATGGTAGAAGAACCAATGATGTTCTTTCAAGAATTGTAGCTATAATTCTTTCAAATCAATTAGGAAAAAATATTGGTGTAATAGTTAGTGATAATGGTTTTGCTTTACATATACCTAAAAAGAGTAAAGTAGATATAAATAAATTATTGGAAGAAATTAAAAATATCGATCCAATTATTCTTCTTCGAGAAAATATTAGAAGAACAGAACTTATGAATAGACGCTTTAGACATTGTGCAAGTAGAAGTTTCTTAATTCTTAGAAATTATAAAGGCTATAAAATAAGCGTAAGTAAACAACAAACAAATGCTCAAACATTAATTAAAGTATGCGAAGAAATAGATAAAAATTTTCCAATAATAGAAGAAACTTATAGAGAAATATTAGAAGATGTATTTGATATAGAAAATGCTTTAAAAGTAATATCATGGATAAAAAATGGAAAAGTTAGAATTAATTATATTAAAACAAATCTCCCTTCTCCATTTGCTCATAATTTAATAATATTAGGTGAAGCTGATGTTGTTTTAATGGAAGATCGTAAAAAAGCTTTATTAGAATTGCATGAAGCAATCATGAAAAGTATACAAAATAGAAAAGATTAATAAGAATTTTTAATTAAAGTATATTAATAGTAGTAGTATTGAATATGAAAATTTTAGAAAATAATAATATAGAAATAATAGAATGCTTTCCAGCAATATATATAGAAAGTATAGATAGTATAGTTATTGCTGATCTTCATTTAGGTTATGAGGGAATAATGGCTGAACAAGGAATTTTTATACCTAAAATTCAATTTAAAAAGGAATTAGATATGCTTTCTAAAATAATAAAAAAGAAGAAAGCTAGTAGAATAATTATTAATGGAGATATAAAGCATGAATTTTCAGAAACAAGTTATCATGAATTTATTGAAGTTTCAGACCTTTTAAATTTTCTTAAGGATAATTTTAAAGAAATTATTTTAATTAAAGGAAATCATGATAATTATATAGCTAGAGTATCAAATCGTTATAATGTTAAATTATATGAAGAATTTAAAATAAATGAATTTTATTTTTTACATGGACATAAAATACCTATAGATTTTATGAGGAATGATGTGAAAACAATCATTATTGCTCATGAACATCCAGCAATTGCTTTATATGATGAAATTGGTGTTAAAGAAAAAATTGATTGCTTGCTTTATGGTGATATGAAAGATGGAAGAAAAATAATTGTTTTACCAGCTTTTTCATATTTTGCTCAAGGAAGTGATGTGAATATTCTTCCAAAAGAAGAATTGCTTTCACCTATTTTAAGAGAATATGTTGATATTGATGAATTAAATGTTATTGGTATAAGTGAAGAAGTTGGTTGCTTAATTTTTCCAAAAATTGGTGAAATAAAAAATATTTATAAAATATGATATCTTAAATTTTTTCTAATCTTTCTTTTTTCTTTTAAAAAGTAAAATAATATTATAAGCATAAAGTATGTAAAATTTAAATACTTGTATGACAAATAATTAATTGGTGACTAGTATGAATATAACGATTAGAGGTTTAGATGAAAGAGTTTTTAGAAGATTTAAAGCTAAAGCTGTAGAAGAAGGTATGAAATTGGGAGAAGCATTAACACAAGCTATGGAATTATGGATTAAACAAAAAAGTACAAAGCCAATTAAAAGTCTCTTGGATATAAAACCATTTAATTGGGGAAAAGGTACTGAGAAAGTAAGCATAGAAATTGATAAAATTCTATATGGAGAATAAAAATGATTTTTCTTGATTCATGTTTAATAATAGCTTATTCTAATGAGATTGATGAAAATCATGCTAAAGCAGTTCAAATATTAAAGGATATTGAGAGTGGCAAATACGGAACCCCAGTTATTAGTGATTATATATTTGATGAAATTGTTACAGTTATGCTATTCAAGACTAAGAACTTAATGAAAGTTGCTGAATTAGGTGAAATACTTCTTAATGCAACTCTTTTAATTAGAGTTGATGACGAGATATTTAATTTAGCTTGGAAAATATTTAAAGAACAACAAAAGCCAAAATTTAGTTTTACAGATAGTACAAGTATAGCTATATGTAAAATGAATGGAATATCAAAAATAGCAACTTTTGATAAAGATTTTGAAGAATTAAAAGAATTTAATATAATTGGAATTAAAACCTAGCATCTTCATCTTAAAATTTAATTCTTATTAAATTATTCTATAAAGCATATCTTTTTCCATTCAATTATTTTCTTTTAATATTTTTCACATCTCATATTTTTTATAATTATTTAAAATTTTTATTACATCCTCATCTTCCAAATCATACCACTCTTTATAAGCATCTGCTACTGCAAAAAATAAATCAGACCTGATATTTAAACAAATTATTTTATCAACATAAGGTTTTATTAAATTTATAGCTTTAAGTGAAGCTGTAGGAATTGCAATTACTATTTCTCTTGGTTTCATTTTTTTAATAGATTTAATTGTTACCAACATTGAGAAACCTGAAGCAAGCCCATCATCAACAATTATTACTATTTTATTTTCTATATTTGGAAAAGGTTTATTTCCTCTAAATAGTTTCATTCTTTTCTCAATAATTTTCTTTTCTTCGATTATACATTGTTTTATTTCTTTTTTTGTTAATTTAAGATAAGGAATAATTTCTTTATTTAAAATTATTTTCCCATCCCAAGATATTGCTCCAAATCCAGCTTCTTTATTCCATGGTATGTGTAGCTTTCTTGTAATAGCTAAATCTAATGGTAGATTAAGTTTTTTAGCAATAATAACTCCTACTTGAATTCCTCCAGCTGGAATAGCAAATATATAAGCATCTTTATTTTTATATTCTTTAAGTTTTTCTGCTAATAATTCACCTGCATGATATCTATCATTAAATATGTATTTTTTATATCTAAAACTTGGTTCATCTATTACTTTATTCATAATTTTAATTCTTATATATTATAAAATAACTTAAAAATTTAATGTTAGGAGAATTAGCTTCTTTAATTTCTGCTATATGCTGGACTTTTTCAGCAGCATTATATAAAATAGCTCTTAAAGAAACAGATCCATTAATTGCTAATATTATTAGAATTATTTTTACTTCATTTTCATTAATATTAATTTGTTTTTTATTAAATAAAATAAATGAATTATTCATAATTTCATTATTACCATTATTTTATATTATTTTAAGTTCTTTAATAGGATTAGGTTTAGGAGATTTAACATACATGTATAGCTTAGACCTTATAGGAGTTTCAAGAGCAGTTCCAATTTCTTCTATATATCCGCTTTTTACAATATTTTTCTCATTTTTATTTTTTAATGAAAAAATATCTTTAATTGTTTTTATTGGAGCTTTAATAATTATTTTAGGAATATGGATATTATTTAAAGAAGAAAAATCAAATTTTTTAAATAATAGAAATAATAAAAAAGGATATTTTGCAGCAATTCTATGTGCTTTTTTATGGGGTTTAAGCATAAGTTTAATGGGAGAAGCTTTAAAATTTTTAGATTCTTTAATTGTTAATACTTTAAGAGTAATAATTCTTTCAATATTTTTTATTTTTTTAATGTTTATCAATAATATTAGAAGGAGAATATTTAAAATAAAAATTAAAACATGTTTTATATTAGGTTTAGCAGGATTTATTGCTCTTGGACTTGGATGGATTAGTTTATCTATAGGATTAATAATTATAGGTGCAGCTAAAGCAGTTCCAATTTCTTCTATTACTCCTTTATTTTCTTTAATTATTGGAAAAATGTTTTTAAAAGAAAGATTTGGAATAAATATAGTAATAGGTGCAATAACAATTTTTATTGGAGTTATATTTATTAATATAGGATAAATAGTGATTTATTATGAATAATTTTAAAGAATTAGCATTAAAATATGCTAAAGAGAAAAATTCAAGAATTGTTTTAGCTTTAGATCTTTATAAAGAATTATACACTTTACCATTGAAGATTAGAGAAAATGAGAGAAAAAATCTCTTAGATTCAGCTATTAATCTTCTTTCTAATATTGAAGATTATATTGCAGGAATTAAAATTGGATTATCATTTTCTTTATGTGTAAATCTAGATAATTTAGAAGAGATTATTAAAAATTTTTCTAATAAATATTTTTTTATTTGCGATTTTAAAATAGCAGATATAGGCTATACTAATAGTTTAATAATTAGAAATATTTTAAATATAGGTTTTAATGCAGTAATAGCACATGCAATTATAGGCTTTAAAGATGGTCTTGAAAAAATTGTTTCAGAAGCTAAAAAATTTAATGCAGGAGTATTGGCTTTATGTGCCATGAGTCATACTGGTGCAGAAGAATTTATTAATAAACATTATATTGAATTATTAGAAATATCTGCTAAATCTAAAGTAGATGGTTTTGTTCTTCCAGCAACTTATCCATTATATATTTCAAATGCAAGAAAAATTTACCCATGGGCTCTTATTTTTTCTCCTGGTGTAGGTGCACAAAAAGCAGCTTTTGGTTCAGCTATAAATAATGGAGCAGATTTTGAAATTATTGGAAGAGCCATATATGAAGCTAAAAATCCTAAAAAAGAAGTTGAAAAAATTTTAAAAGAAATGAATCGTTAATCTTATAAGAATAAAAAATTTATATTATAATATGAGTAATGCTTTATGGTGAAAAAAAAGCTGAAAATGAAGATTAATTTAAGTATAGAAGCTATTGGAAATTGGAAAGATTTAAGAAAAAATCTTGTGGGATGAATATATGAAATATTTAAATTTAGAATCTCTTATATTAAATTTATTTAATTATAAATGTATTCTATTTAATGATTTTAAGCTTTCATCTGGAATTACTAGTCCATATTATATTGATTTAAGAATAATTCCATCTTATCCAGAGATGTATGAAACTATTAGTGATGCATATGTTAATAAAATAAATGAGTTGAGTATGGATTTCGATAAAATATGTGGAATTGCTGTTTCTGGATTGCCATTAGCTGCACTTACAGCTTATAAATTGAAGAAACCATTCATATATGCTAGAAAAGAGAAAAAGGAATATGGTACAAAGAGTTTAATAGAAGGAGTTATAAATAAAGATGATAAAATTTTAATTTTAGACGATGTTGTAACAACTGGTGGAAACATAATTAATGCAGTTAATGCTTTAAGGGAAATAAATGCAATAGTAGAAAAAGCAATTGTTTTAATTGATCGTGAACAAGGTGGATTTGAAAAACTTAAAGAAATAAATATAGAATTGATTTCAATAATTAAAGTTTCTCAAATATTTAAAATACTTTTTGATAAAAATCTTATTTCAAAAGAAAAATATGAAAAAATTTTAAAATATATTAGTCATCAAAGAAATTACTAAATTTTTTATAAAAATTTGTATAAAATATATTTATTTTGCGGAATTCTTAATCATTTGTTTTGTTTTTTGTTCTGGACCTGGTGGAGAATAAACAAATAAGAAATACAATGGTTCATTTAATTCGTTTACTATAGTATGCTTAACATTTGGTTTAACAAATATAATGCTATCATTGGATAACTCATAATTTCCTTCTTCTGTTATAAGTTTCCCTCTTCCATTTATTATATACATAAATTCTTCTTCTTTTTCATGTGAGTGATAAGGTATTTTACTTAATGGATCTATTGTGCATACTCCAGCTGAAATATTTTCAGCCCAATTTCTTTATCAAGTATTATTTTAACAGTTCTGGAAGGATCGATAAGTTTTATAGAAGGAAAATCTGATATTTTTTAACAAATACTTTTGATTTCATTTTAATATTATTGAAAAATAGTGATGTTTAAATTTTTTGTTGAAAGTTTCTCTTAGATGAGTGTGATGAATAAACATAAGCTTAAATAATAGTGTGATTTTCATAGTCATGATAGTAAATGAATAATTGGGAAAGGTTCCTTAAGACAGTTAACTTCGAAGAACCAGATGAAGTGCCAGTTGCATTAATCGTAGATAGTCCTTCCCTTCCAGGTT
>CAZHGP010000017.1:0-26786 GCA_964532175.1 uncultured Nitrososphaeria archaeon | reverse complement strand
TGTCTACGCCAGCAGGGTCTGAACCTGCCTCCCTACCAGACTAGGAAAACCCCTGCATTTTTTAAAACTTAATACTGCTAATTATTCTATAAGGAATTAATACATCCTATGATATAGCGAGTAATATAGATAAAACAATTAATATTAATAAGAATGGAGCAAGCAATTGTTTAAATATTGGAAAACTTAAAAAATCTACTTGTAAAAGAATATAAAGTAAATAAAATGAAACTATTGCTATTATAATTCCAATCAACTTAAAAATTATTTTAAGTATATTAGAATATTTAATGATTATTGACATTTCATTTTCAATCTTGAAAAATAAAAAATCTTAAATATAAGTATTTATTTTTCATAAAAATAAAAGCTTAAACTTTTCATCCTTATTAATTACTACTTTTATTTTTTTAATTAAAGTGATTATTATGGGAAAAAGGAAAATAGTTTCAGAAGAAGAATTAGAAGAACCTATTGAATTAGGTCCAGGAGATGTTTATGGAATAGTGAATAAACTGCTTGGCTTTGATAGAGTAATAGTTGATTGTTCTGATGGAAAACAAAGAATATGTAGAATAAGAGGACAACTTAAAAGAAGAATATGGATAAAAGAAGGCGATTTAGTAGCAGTTTCTCCATGGGATTTTCAAAGGGATAGTAGAGGTGATATTTTTTGGAGATTTACAAAAAATCAAGCTATAAAAATAGCTAAAAAAGGAGAATTGCCAGATTTTTTACGTAAAAGAATAGAGGGTGTGGAATGAAAATTGATAAAATTGAGAAAGAAATAAGAAAGAAGGAATATCTTTTAGATAGAGAACAAAGGTATTTAAGAAAAAGGTCAGAATTAAATGAAGTATTAGAAGAAGTATTTGATCAGCTTACATTAATGACAATCTACGATTTAATGAAAAGTGGAGACATAAAAGAATTTTATGGAGTTTTAAGTGCTGGAAAAGAATCTAGAGTTTATTTAGCATTAGGAAAAGAAGGTAAAATAGCTGTAAAGATATATTTAATTTTAAGTGCTGAATTTAAAAGGAATAGAGTAATTTATGTTTCTTCAGACCCTAGATTTAAAAAAATACCAAAAGATTTTCGTGATTTTATATATCTTTGGGCTAGAAGAGAATTCAATAATTTAGAAAAAGCATATCAAGCTATGATAAAAGTTCCTAAACCATTATTTGTTAAAAATAATGTTCTTGGAATGAGTTTTATGGGAATTGATGATACACCTTATCCTAAATTAGTTGATATATCATTATCTAAAGATGAATATAATGAAATTTATAAAAAAGTTTTAGAAAATATGTTTAAGCTATATAATAATGCAGGATTAATTCATGGGGATTTGAGTGAATATAATATTTTTATTGATGAAAACTTAGATCCTATTTTTATGGATTTCTCACAAGCAGTAGTATCAACACATCCTCTTGCAAATGATCTTCTTCATAGAGATATAAAAAATGTAACAAAGTTTTTTTATAAAAAAGGAGTAGCAACTATTAATGAAGAGGAAGTTTTCAATTGGATTATAGGGACAGAAAATGGAGAATTTTAATAAACAAAGTTTTATTATTAATATTCCTCTTGAACGAGTTGGAGTATTAATAGGAACAAATGGTAATGTTAAATCTAGAATAGAAAAAGAGTTAAACGTATCATTAACTATAGATAGTAAAGAAGGGGTAGTAACTATTACTCTTCCTTCAAAGAATGATGATCCAAGCAAACTTTTTAGAGCTAAAGATATAGTATTAGCAATTGGTAGAGGTTTTTCACCAGAAAGAGCTTTTAAACTTTTTGATGAAAACACATTTTTAAGAATAATAGACTTAGAATCAATTTTAGGTAAAAATAAGAATACCTTAAGAAGAATTAAAGGTAGAATAATAGGAGCTGGAGGAAAAACAAGGAGAATAATTGAAGAATATACAAAAACATTTATTTCAGTATATGGCCATACAGTATCTATAATAGGGGATATAGAAGGTTTACAAATTGCTGAAGAAGCTATAAATAAACTTATTAGTGGGGCTCAACATAGTAGTGTATATCGCTTTTTAAATGAATATGCTCATAAAAGAAAATTCAAAAAAATATTAAGTTATTAAAAAATTTAAATATTTATTCTATTTGAAGTTTAAATATAGGTTTTTATATCCTTTTCTTAAAATATAAAAAATGGAAATTTAAATTAAGTGGTATTCTATGAGTGAAGTAAAGTTTGAACAAATATCTCCAGCTGATTTCTTTTATCGTAATAGAGATATTGCTGGTTTTACAAACCCAAGTAGAGCATTATATATGTCCATAAGAGAACTTGTAGAAAATAGCTTAGATGCTTGTGAAATAGGCGAAATTCTTCCATTAATAAAAATAAAATTAACAATTATAGAAGAAAAAGGAGAAACAGAAATTTATCGTCTTTATGTAGAGGATAATGGAATAGGTGTAGATGCTGAATATATTCCACGTGCATTTGCAACAGTGCTTTATGGATCTAAATATAGCAATAAACAAAGTAGAGGAACTTTTGGTTTAGGAGGTACAATGGCATTACTTTATGGACAAATAACTACTAATCAACCTGCTATAGTAATATCTAGTAAAGGCAAAGATATTCATGAATATAAGCTAATGATAGATATAGTTGAAAATAAACCAAGAATATTAGACCATAAAGTTCATCGTAACAATAATAATTGGAGAGGAACAATAGTAGATTTTACTCTTGAAGCTGATTATCAAAACTCTAAAAGGAAAATAATAGAATATTTAAGAGAAACATCTATTGCAAATCCGCATGCAACAATAAGCTTCATTGATCCTAAAGGAAGGCTATATTTTTTTGAAAGAGTTGTTAATAATGTTCCAAAACCACCTAAAGAAGCTTTACCACATCCGTTAGGTGTAGATGCTGAAGCAATGATTCGCCTTTTATCTGAAACAAAAGCAAGAACTCTTTTCAATTTCTTAACTACGAGTTTTCAGAAAGTAGGGGCTAAAACTGCTAAAGAAATACTTGAATTAGCTGGTTTACCATTAACAGCTAATACAAAAAAGCTTAAACATGAAGATGTTACAAAACTTATAGAAGCAATTAGGAAATATAAGAATTTTAGAGCTCCAGATGCTTCTACTTTATCTCCAATAGGAATGGATCTTTTGAAAGCAGGAATTGAAAAAGAATTTCAACCAGAGTTTATAGAAGTAGTACAAAGACCACCAGCAGCCTATAGTGGATTTCCATTTATTATTGAAGTTGCTTTAGCTTATGGTGGAAAAATTCCAATAAGCGATACTTATCAATTGCATAGATTTGCTAATAAAATTCCATTATTATATGATGAAAGAGCTGATGTTTCATGGAAAGTAGTTTTTGAAAAAATAAATTGGAATAATTATAAAGTTCCAAAGGAAGCAGCATTAGCGATATTTGTTCATTTATGTTCAACAAGAATTCCTTATAAAACTGTTGGAAAAGAAGCTATAGCAGATAGACCTGAAATTGAGCGTGAAATTACTATAGCAATACGTGAAGCTGCTAGAGCTTTAAAAAATCATCTTTCAAAAATAGAGAAAAAGGAAGAAAAGAAGAAAAGGCTTAATATTTTCATTAAATATTTACCAAAAATTGCTCAATTTTCTGCTAAATTATCAAATCGTAAAAAAATCCCAAGTATAGAACCTTTATTAAAATCTCTTGGATTAGAACATATTCAAATAGAAGAGTCAACCTCTTAAAATAATAAATTCTACTTATGAGAATTTATTATTTATGCTCCGGTAGTATAGTCCGGTTAAGTATCTCGGCCTCTCGTTAAAAAATGGAGAAAGCCGAGGGTCCCGGGTTCAAATCCCGGCCGGAGCATTATATAAATAACTTATCTAATTTAGAATAGTATAACTTAAGTATACTTGTTCCTGTTTTTAATAAATATTATGCTTTAAAAATATTTTTAAGAAAAGAATTTTCTATAAAAATGTATGCGTAATGTAATATTACTAACCGGAACTCCAGGAAGTGGAAAAACTTTAATTGGAGAAAAATTAGCTAAAAAACTTAAAGGGCTATTTATAGATATTCCTACTTTAGTTAAAAAGAAAAAACTTTTCTATTACTATGATAGAAAATATAGATCTTATATTCTTAATTTAAGAAAATTAAGAAAAGAATTAAGTAAAATATATAAAGAAGAAGAAAGAAAAATAGTTATTTCTTCTCATTTTCCTATATATATTCCTAAAGAAAAGATTTGTAAAGTTATCGTTTTAAGATGTAATCCATTAATTCTTATAAAAAGATTAAAGAAAAGAAATTATCCTTATAAAAAAATTAGAGATAATATTGTTTCTGAATTGATAGATCTAGTTTATTATGAAGCCATAGAATATTATGGTAAAAAAATAGTATTTCAATTAGATGTAAGTAATAAAAAAATTAATGAAATTTTAAAAGAAATATCTTTAATTCTTTTAAGAAATGGTAAACAAAATACTATTGATTGGATTACTTCTCTTGAAAAAATGGGTAAACTTGATTTTATTTTAAAATACATAGAAAAAGAAAAATAAAAGAAGTATCATTTAATTTCAAGTAATTTATGCGGCTCTATATACACAATTTTAACATTTCTTTTTCCTATACTATCTATTATTGCTTCTCCTTCTCTTAAACTTTGAAGAATTTTTTCCCCCTCATATATTCCATTTTTTCTAAGAGAATATGTTATATCATTTTTTCCTTTTATTGCATGTATTATCCTTGTTGAGACATTCTTAGTAATGTTACTTGAAATTTGTGATGGAAGTTGAGCTACTAATATTATCCCCTCACCAAATTTTCTAACATCAAAAATTAACCTTTCTCCTATTGATGGTATTTCAAAATCTTTTTTCATAGGAACTATATTTTGTGCTTCTTCAATCACTGTTACATGAATAAGTTTATCTATTTTTCCTCTATGAATACAATAATCATAAATCAATTTTAAAATTAAATATAGTAGAATCCTTTTTGATAAATAGCTTTTAATATGTCCTAACTCAATAACTGTAAAACCTTGCATTATATCATCAATTTTTATAATATTTTCTCCACAAAAAATCTCCCCCAATTGTCCTAAAGTTAATGGTTGTAATCTTCTTTCTAAAGCCATTTTAATTTCATAATCAAATCTTGAATATGGTGCCATTTTTTGAATTCTTTCTAAAATAGCTAATAAATTTGGAGCTTCGAGCTTCTTTGCTTCTTTATTTAAGAACCCTCTTGCTTTATATTCTTCTACTAAAGCTTTAAGAAACATATATGATTGTGGTGCTGAAAAATTGAAAGTTTCAGAAAAAATATCACATAGCATATCTATATGAGTATATATATCATCTTCTAAGAATAATGGTTTAAAAGGATTAATCGAATATGAATTATCTTTACCTAATGAAAAGATTCTTCCATTAATTTTTTCAGCAATTTTTCCATATTCATTATGCCAATCTAAAATTAAAATTGGAAATCCTTTTTCCCATAATCTAAGAGCAATAGATAGAGTAGTAGTTGTTTTTCCTGTTCCTGTTGAACCGAAAATAACAATATGCTTATTTATATTATTAATATTTAAATATTCTTTATTTTTTTCAAAACCACTTTCAATAGACCAGCCTAAGTATATTTGTTCTTGAAATTTTTCTTGCTCAACATCTTTTTGATCATCATTTATAATTGGAAGGATTCTAGTAAAAGTATAAGGTGATGTAAAAGGAAGGAAAATATGAAGTATGTCCTTCTTTATTTTTATTTTTTTTTAAATAGAAAAACTTCAAAGAAATTTCTTAAATCTTCTTTTTCAATTTTTTTAATATAAATTTTTGGAAATGCTGTTTGAAGAGCAGACTTCATTATTATAAAATTCTTTTCCATTTCTTCAATAGATTTATTTTCTTTATTGCTTTTTCCAAATGTCATAAGCCATATTCTTGAACCTACTTCCTCGTTAATTGTAAGGCTTTTTATTCCTCCAAAAGGCATTATTGAAAGTGTATAAATACAAGGAACTTTATTTTTAATTAAGGTTGAAATGAATGTTTGAAATTTATCTTGAATATCTTCTTTTTGATCATATTCTTTTAATTCTTGTATTTCTAAACCTTTTATAGCTATAATATTCCCGTTATTTTCTATAATTGTATAATCATCATTTGAAAATATTTTTCCAATATTTCCTATCCTCCTTTTTTTAAATATTGTTTTTAGAAAAATGATTAAAGCTATTATGCTTATTGTAATAATAATAATTATATAAATAAATCGATCTAAAGAAAAAATATCATTAAAAATATTTTTTATTTCCTTATTTATCCAGAAAAAATTTATTAATAAAAGTATAAATAAAAAAATGATAATAAAACTCTTTTGTTTATCATTTTCCAATTATTCTCCCCATAACCAGCCAAAAAGCTGCGTAGCAAGATCTTCAAGAGATTTCCATACTGTATTTAAAAAATTCGTAAAAGATTTATTTAAATTCTGAACAGTTCCTAAAAGCATTGCTAAGACAAAAAGTGATATGCTAAGTAAAAGCCCTTCTTCTACCAATTGTGCACAAATATGCTTTTTATAAAGGAAATCTTTTACTTTTTTTAAGAGAATATTCATTAAAATGATCATTTCTTTTCAAAATAAAATTTTATAATACTATTTAAGCACCAATAATTGTGAAAATATCATAAAAGTTACTAGAAAAATCATTAAAGCTATTGTAATTGTTCTAAAAGTTTTTTTAGAGAAAGTAGCTTTAGAACATAGATAAGAACATGTTACTATCATTAAAGAATTTATTAAAATTAATTCATTAATATTAAATTGATAGCTAGGTTTACTATAAAGTATAGTCAAAGTAGGAGCGATTAAAGTTAAAATTGCAAGTGAAAAAGAAAAAGTAAATATCATTATATTGGTTCTAAATTCCATTATATGAAGCAATTCTTCTCTTTCTTTCATTAAATTCATTAATTCATTAAATCTATGTATTCTTTGCTGTAAAATTTTTCCTGCTTTAGTAGAATTTTTCTTCATTAATTCATAAGGAATAATATTAAATAATTTTCTTTTATAATATTTTTTGAAAATATTACTTACATTTTCTCCATTAATAATTTTAAGAAGTATTTTATTATATCCTTCTATTTTCTCTCTCATATTAAATAATGCATTTTTTAATGCTTTTTCTTCTGATATCCCTCTAGTTAATTCTGAAGCATAATTGCTTAATAAAATGACATCTTTTTCATTAAATTTATCTTCTCTTTTTTTGAAAATATGACTTATTTCACTAATCAAAAGATATATTGTTGAAAAATATGGTAAATATAATTCTATATTTCTCAAATTATAAATTAAAATAAAAGAAATAATTGCTGAAATTAAAAGTATTAATAATTTCTTTCTCATAGAATCTTCACTACTTTATTATAAATAGCATAACGATATATTATTGTAAGTATTAATGTGTGAAATGGAATATAAATATAGAAAAAAAATATTGAAATTTTAAATAATATTAAACTCATAGCTAGAATTATTGGTAAAAATAAACTATATGCAAGAAAAATGGATATTCTTATTTCAAGTTGTGAAGAAATTTCTTTATAAGCAGATTTTATTTCTATAGTTGGAAGTTTTATAAAGTCATCTATTATATTGCTGGAAATATTTTTAGAATAGAGAATTCCGATTATTCCCCTCTTAAATGTTTCTGATGGTATTTTTTCTATTCCCTTTTCAAATGTTTTTTCAATACTTTCACCATTAATTATTTTAAATAATACTTTCTTTATTTTTTCCGAAATTTCTGGATAATTCATTTTTATTATCGTTTTTAAAGCATCTTGAAAAGAAGTATATTTAATGCCAAAATACATATCTTCTATTACTTGACTTCCATAAGATTCAATTTCATATTTTTCTTCTAAAATTTTAGAAGAAATCATATTTGTTAATATAAAAAAAGTTAAGTAAAAAAATGATATGGAAATCATTATAGAAAAAATTACATTATTGAAAAATAATAATGATATAATAAAAACAATTATTGAAATAATAGTTGATAAAATTAATAATAAGGTTGTAAGACACTCTGCATCAGCTTCTATATAATAAGAATTTTCATATATTTCCTTTGGTATATTCCTTTTTCCTATAATACAAATTCTTTTTGGTATTTTCTTAGATAAATTTATTAATATTTTTAAAATCGAATACATTTCTCTCAATCGCTTTTCTAATAATATTCAAATCGAATATTTTATTCCTACTTAAAAAATCAAGTATTTTTCTTAATCGATCAAATTCTTTACTCGAATCATTATTTTCATATAATAATTTTTGAATAATATTGTCTTTTCCATATTCAAATACTTTTATTAATCCATCTTCATAAATCTTTGTTAAATCTTTTATATTCTTATTTATCATATCTATTTCTAAAACTTTTCTAGGACCTAATCCATTTAATCTACTAATAAAAACCAATATATCTATATCCATTAATAAAATAGGGTTTATATTATATACGATAGTCCATCTTCTTATAAGTTGTTGAATAGAACTTGCATGCACAGTAAACATAGTTTTTATTCCAGCAGCAATGGCATGGAAAAGAGCTTTTGTGTGATTTTTTGTTTGCACTTCACCTAAAAAGACATATGTTGGAGAACGATGTAAAAGTTTTATGATTTCCTTGGTTTTATTTTTAGAAAACCAATATTGTCCTCTTGTTTCAATGGGTGATACACGAAGTCTTACTTGATGAACATTATATGGTTGTAAGTCTATACTTTCAACAACATCCTCTAAATAAATGCATCTCCAACTACTTGGTATAAGTGATAACAAAGCATTGGCTAATGTTGTTTTTCCTGCGCCAGACTCGCCTACGATCCCTATATTTTTCCTTGAGAATAAGCATAAGAGCAAGTATGCTGCTGCTTCACAATTAATTGTTCCATTAAATATTAACTCTGGTAGTACAAAAGCTTTCTTTCTAAGCTTTCTTACACATAAATGTGTACTTCCAAATGATAATGGAGGAATGTCTATTGATACTCTTATATGAAAATCTTTTGTAATAATTTCTGTCTTTAATGAAGGATTTTCTTCATCTAATCTATATCCAGAATCCAATTTGCATCTTGTTTTAAAAGCCTCGATTTCATCTTTTTCTAAATAAATGTTTGTTACGCATCTACCATATTCTCTATGGTCTAAATAAATGGGTGAATTAATATTATCTAAGAAAAACTCTTCAACTTCCTCATCCATTATAAGAGGCATTATATTTTGTAATTTAATAGATTTATATAATGCTATTCTTGCTATAGTTTCTATTTTTGATTTTTCAATATTATTCTCCTTTAAATATTCTTTAAGAAAATTATATGCTCTTTTTAAACGTACATCTAAAAAATCTCCAAATTTTTTAAATAATTCTTCTTCATTTATTTCAGATTTTAAATTTTTAATTAATAAATTCACGATTTTTTCATTGTATACTTTACATGCAGGAAATACTTCATAAAAATTTTCTCCTATATTCGTAGAAAATATTCTACAATTATATATATCAAATCTATATTCTTTTATTATATCCCTTTTTTCCATTTCGAATGCTTTTATAAAATATGAATGATTAAAAATTTCTTTAAAGAAATCTTCTTTTGATAAAAGAGTTAATCCAGAATTGAGTAATATTTTAGAGAGTACTTTTGTATTTTTTATTTTTATTAAAAATTTCTCATATTTTTTATCATTTTTGTATTTTTGTATTATGTCTTCTATAAATTCTATTGGATTATCTATTAAAAGGTTTAAAATAGATTTATCTATTTGATTAAATGAATATAGATTTTTTATATCATAAAGCAAATATTTTATTTTTTTAAATGTTTTCTTCCTAAATTTATAGAATTCATTATCCTTTTTAAATATTATATTGAGTGTTTTTGGGTAATTCATTAATATTGTTAATATACATTTTAAACATTCTTCATTTTTTAAAAAATCTTTATTTACTATTTTACAAAAATCGCATTTAATAAAAATAGAAAAAGAATTAGCTGAAATAGGCGTAGGCGTATTTATTTTTTCTATATTATGAAAAATTTTATATTCATTATTTTCCATTAATAGATATTCTTTTCCTATCATCATTATCATCTTTTACAATATTTTCTTTGTAAAGATTTATTACATCAATAAATTCATCTAATTGAGTTTTTACTTCTAATACTTCTTTATGTATTGCTTTTACTTCTTCTATTAATGATTCTAATAAAAGCTGAATATTAATGAATAAGCTTAATGGTTTTATTTTTACCCCCTCTTTTCTTATTCTATAATTTTTAGTGGTTTTTAAAAGCACCACTTTCATTTAATAGTAGAGAGAAAATGCTTCTCATTAATAATATTGAACTTATACTTTTTTCTTTTTTCATTCTTTATTCATTTTATTTAGCTATTTTGGATATTAAGTATAAAGCTATAAGTAATTATAATCTATTATTACTTATATCTTTAGGAATATGTTCAATAATCATTAAAATATTATTTCTTAATGGAATACAAATATTACATAATATAGCATTAACTTATATTCTTTCATACTTTATGTATAAATTAAATGCCATAGGTTCAGGAGATGTTATATATACTTTAGCTCTTTCTCTTACTTATCCATTATCAAAAATTGATAAATTAATTTTTTTCCCAATAAACATTATAATTTATGCAACGTTTATTTCTTTTCTTTATATTCTTGCATTAACGGATATTAAATTTTTTCTTTTTACATTTTTCTCATGGATCTTTATAGGTTTCTTTTCCCTCTTTTTCATTATATTTTTTTCTAATAAAATAACTATAAAGGAAGTACCATTCATACCATTCCTACTAATTAGCACAATAGTATCTCTTTTTTATAATGATATTTGGAGTGGTCTCATTTGGTACAAATTGTAGAAAAACAAATAGCAATATTTATTTCATTATTCATATCTTTAATTTTCTCTCAAGTATTTATTAATAGTGTAGGGATTGTTAATAAACAAACAACTTATAATTCTCTATGCTTTTTAATTAATAAAATTATTTATGGTATTGAAATAGTATCTCTTTATCCTAATAAAGAGTATTCTTGCATTTTTTCAATCATGGAAAATGTTAGTATATCAACTATTGGGAATAAAATTATAGTAAAAAATCTTAATGATAAAAATCCAATAATTATAGAAGAAGAAATTAAGTTTTATTTAAATATAAACTATAGATTAAATGCAGGGGTTTATCTTTTAATAATAAAAATGGAAAATAATGAAATAAAAGTTTTATTTGAGAATATTAGTGATAGAAATGCCATCGGAAACAATTGAATCTTTTTTAGAAATAGCTATATGGATTACTATTAGTAGCATAGTTATTTCATTATCATTTAATATACAAAATCTTTATTCTCCATTTATTTTAAAGAATAATGTTAAGCAATTAATGGAAATTTTAATAAATAAAATAAATTGTGCTTTTTTAACAAGATCTTCTATTAAAATAATTTTACCAAAAGATATTTCAAATAAAGATTTTAGAATAATTATTTCTGATTCTAAAATTAATTTATTTATAGAAAATGAACTTTTTTCTCAATATTCTTTAAGAATAAAAATAATGAATTGTGAATTGCTTCCAGGAATGGAATATATTTTTTCTTATGATTATCAAATTAATGGAATAAAAATTTTAAAATGTGATTAAAAATGAAAAAAGCAAGTTTAATAATAGCTTCTATTTCCTTAATATTCCTATTATTTACTATTCAATTATTATTTCTAATTAATTATTATCTTATAAATTCTCTAAAGGAGCAAGAAGAATTAATAAAAACTTATAGAAATATAAATGATTTTAAAATATTCTTAAACTCTATTGAAACAATTAACTATTGGTCTATTAATAAAAATTTTTCAAGTTGTTATAAACAATTTTTCTCATTAGTTTTTTATAAAATTGAAATAAATGGAACAATTTTCTCTTTTCCAGTATTAATTATGAGTGAGAAAGGATGATATCCATTTTAGATGCTTTAGCAGCATTCTTTATAACATTAATTTTCTTATCTTTTATTTATCCACTATATTATAATTCTTCAGAATTAAGTTTTCTTATTAAATCAAAGCATGCTTATGAAATAGCAAATAGAGTTTTAGCACTTTCTTATAGTTTAGGCTATATAGAGGAATTAAAAGAAAAATTGGTTTGTAATGAATCATTAGAAGGTATTTTAAATAAAATTGCAAGTATTTGTCCAAAAGAATATGAATGTGAAATTTTCATAAAAAATTTTAATGATGAAATAATATCTAAAGTAGGTTCGATAAAGAAAAATTTTGCTATAGAACAAGAGATTATCTTATTCACGAATTTTGAAGAAAAATATTTATTAATAGTAAGGGTTGCATTTTAATGAAATATGAAAAATCTTTTTTATGGACTGCAGCTATAGCTTATTTAATAACTTTACTTATTCTTCCATTAAACTTAAGAAATAATAATGAAAAAATTCTTTTAGAAACAATTCAAGAAAATATTGATGCTATTTATTTAAATAAAATAGAAAGTAACATTGTATTTGAACTTTATTCATTCCTAATCGAAAATTCTAAGCTTAAAATAATAAATTCTAATAAATTTAATATTCAGGATTTAATATCATTTCTTTATTTAAAATTAAAATATTTTAAGGAAACCATGGAAAATTATTATAGAAACAAAGGAGTGGAATTAAATATTTATTTTTTTGATTTATCAATTTCTGAATATTCACAAAATCTTTTATATAATCCAATTTTACTTAATTCAAAAAATTTACTTAAAATGAATGATATTGAAGGGACATTAAATATTTTTTTAAAAGTGATTATTTCTTTGAATAAAGGAAATATTTTCTTAAATAGAAACTTAAATTTAACAATTCTTTGTCCATGTAGAATTTTTCTATTAAATAGAATCATTTTAGAAACTATAAAATCAATAAATCAACAAATAACATTACTAACTCAATACAATATCACAGACTATAATGAAATAATAAAAGAGTTTGAGATTATTATTTATAATACAAAAGAGAGAATAAGGAATAAATATGAATCGAGACAAATAAAAATTGATATATCTACTAAAAATGAAGTAAATTTTATTGATGGTGTTTATGAAATAAAGTTCTTTTTAAGTATAAATACTTATGATATGTGTGAAATAGCTAGCATATTACTAAATGGTAAACGTTTATATCCAGTAATAGCAGAAGAATACGCATGGTTAATTCTTTTAAATGGCAGCATCATTGAGATTCATTAATACTTTCTTTATATAGCTTGAATTTTCTCTAATACTATATTCTGCCACTCCAGCTATTTCTGCTAATATTTTTTGAGTAAGACATGGCTTCTTTCTTTCTTTTTTTGACATATAATGTTCAGCAATGTATATGGAAGACACAGCAAATACATAAGGGCTTCTTCCTCCCCTTGATTTACTATCAAATATTCTTAGGATATCATCAGAAGTTTTCTTAAGTTTTTGTATATAATCTAGTAAATCCCATTTACTTTCTATTTTTTCCTTTATTTTTTCATTTCTAATTATTTTATCTATTAAAGGCTGGATGTAATCCTCACTCCTTCTTATTTTATTCTTCATTTTAATGAAAAATTGTATTTTTCTATATGTTTTTGATAGACTTTTAAAAGATACTCTATGGCCAAGTTTTCTTAAAGCAATTGAAATTTCTTTAAATGTTAAGGGCCTTGAATAAATATTCTCTTGTGATGAAATATATAATGCTATCCCTACAATATTTGGTAATGCTGAAATCGAAATATCGATTTTTTGAAGAATCCTTTTACATATTTCTATACTATAATTTATTAAAAATTTTGGTAAATTTAAAATATGGCAAGCATCTAATAATATATGTTTAGCTTTTAAAATTTTGCTTGAATTCATGATATAAACATTTTGAATTTTTCTAAGTTTTCGATCCATTGTTGATTTTTTAAATGAAATATACGATCCTAATTCATTTACTAATTGATTAAAATTCATTGGATAATTTAAAACATCATTTAAACTTTCTTCTAAAATATGACTTTCATATGATAAATAACTTCTTTTTAAACTCATAAAATTCGATAATTATAATCTTCAATTTAAATAAGACGGACGTTGCTATACTTTTTGAAGAATAAATATTCTTCTAAAGTATTTCCTTTTTCCTTATAGTGAAAGAGATGAATGAAAATAAATGTAAAAATTCAAAATTTAAATATTTTATTTTTATTATTAACCATTTATATTACCTTTTCCTTATAAATAAAAGAAGCTTAAGAGGGGAATGTATTGTCTATTTTAATTTCTAAAAGATTTACAGATGAATTTGCAGCATTAATAGATAAACATGTAAAAATTACAACTATTAATAATGAATGTTTTGAAGGAAAAATAATAGCTGCTAATACTAGTGATTATAGTTTATGGTTAACTGAAGTAAAAATGAATGGTAATATAATACCTAAGCTTTTTGTTAGCGGAAATGCAATTAAATTTATTGAAATATTAGAATCAGGGCCAGATTTATCTAAATTAGCAGAAAGATTAAATAGATTATTCCCAAATATGGTTAAGTATATTAAAGAAGCAGAAGTTATAGTTGTAATGGATCGTATAAGAGTTACTAAAGATGGGATTATTGAAGGAACTGGACCTGCTGCTGAAAGAGTTAAAAAAGTTTATGATGAATGGATTGCTGAAGAAGTAAAAACTTCTAAGGTTGAAGAGCAATAGAAAAATAGTAAGAATAAAAAATAAAATTTATTTATTTTTTATTTAGGAAAATCTATATTTAGTTTTTAATAATTCTTCTTTATAAAAATAAAATTTCTTAATATATTCCTTCTCTTGTTTTTACGGCAATTCCACGTTTAAAAATAAGCATCTCTTTTCCAGAAAGTAATGCCTCACCTATAGCTAATAAATTATCATTTTCGTCTACGATCAATACTTCTTCTCTTGGAATAATGTTTACATCACATTTTTCTATAAACTTAGCAAATAAATTTTTACCACTTGAAACTATTTTTTTTACTTCTTCATCTATTATTATAACTCTATATCTCAAAGGTTTTGTATGCTTATGTAAAAGTTTTGCCCCCTCAATTCTTAAAGCAAGAAATCCATCTCTTGGTCTAAGAGTAGCTAAAAGTTTATTTCCATTCCATATTCTTTTTATTCTTCCATTCTTACTTTTTTCTATTTCAACTTTATCTGAAAAAATTTTTTCACCAATTCCTTTACCAAATTGATAATCAGCTATTATTCTTATTTTTTCTAAATCACTATACTTTTTTTCATCAAAATTAAAAATTTTAAGATTTGTTGGTAGAACCATTTGGAAAGGATATGTTCTATCTAAAGCATTAGGTATAATTTCTGACTCTACTCTTTTTTTTGCGCGTATTATTTCTGGTCTATAAATGCTTTCTTCTCCTATATAAAATATTGGTTTGCGCTTTCTTATAGGCTCTATTTTTTCAAAAAAATCATAATTTTCTTTAATAAGGAAAAGAAGTGCTTCTAAAAGCTTGGGATGGCTTCTAGCTCTTATTTGACAAAGCTCCCATAAAGAATTTTCCTTAATTGCTTGTTTAATAATTTTTATCTCTTTTAAAATTGTATAGAGATTATGCTTCGCTATTATTTTTACTTTATCATTATTTTCCATCTCTTTTATTTCTTTTATTGTATACTTAGAACAAATAGGACAATTACATGGAAGAAATTCTAATTTCTCAATTCTTTTTGTTCCATATTCAGTTATATATCTTAGGTCACGAGCATAAATAGCATATGAAGCTGAATCAAAAATATCATAACCAATTGCTACTAAAAAACAGAAGATTATTGGATGCCCTATACCAAAAGCATGCAATGGTTTATTCAATGGTATATTTGATTTTGTAACTAAACCTTGTAAAGCAATAGATTTAAATTCATAATTTTTCCATAATAATGGAGGAATTCCAACAGCAAAAATATCAAAATTAAATTCTCTCATTTTTTTACAAGAATATTCTACAAGATCTTTAAATCCACCACCTTGGATAACTCCTTCCCATAATACATTATTACTAGATTTTATTTTTTCCCACTCTTTCGCTCTTTCAATTGTTTCTAAAACGCTTTGTTTTGTTTCTTCATAACTTTCATTTTTTGAAGGTACATCTAACATTACTCCAACATCTGTTTCTATTTTTTCTTGAAATTCTATTATTTCTTTTTGAGAAATTTTTATTTCTCCACGAAACATTTGATAAGCTCCTGAATCACAAAAAATTGTTCCATTAAAATTTAATACTTCATGTATTCCTTTATTAAGAGCTTCTTTTCTTAATTCTTCATTTTTATATATTATGTATGCATTACTCATTAAAGCTTTTATATTAAATTCCTTAACCATTTCTTCAGGTGTTATAATAGGTATGTTTGGATTATATACTGGTAAAAAAATTGGAGTTTCAATTTTATTATTTTTAATAATTAAATTACAAAGTCTTCCTCCAGCATCTCTGTCTTTTATTTCGAATGAAAACATTTTTCATTTAAGAAAATAAAAAATGTTAAATTTAACTATTTAATTGAATTGTTTTGATTGAAAAACTTATTTTCCACTTTATTTATCTATTTTGCTAAAAATTAGTTATGTAGTTATTCTTTTCTTAAACTTAATCGAATAATATTAAAATTTAAGAAAAAAATAAAAAATAATTAATATTTACTTAAAAGAGAGGATTATGATGAAATTAACTTTCCTTGGTGGAGCAAAAGAAGTAGGTAGATCAGCAATCTTATTAGATATAGAAGATAAGAAAATTCTTTTAGATTATGGTGTTATGCTAAATAATGAACCATCTTTCCCAGCTTATGTTCCAGCAAAAGATATCAATCTTATAGCTTTATCTCATGCTCATTTGGACCATTCAGGAGCAATTCCATTATTTTTTACTTATGGTAAAACTAAATTAATTTCAACAAGCTTAACATTTGAAACTTCTCGAATCCTTTTTCAAGATTTTATTAAACTTTCAGGTTATTATCTTCCATATGAGTATTTAGAAGTTCATCATATGCTTAAAGAAGGAAGAAAAATTTTTTATGATGAAGTTTTTTCCAATAAAGATTTTGAGCTTGTTTTTATTGAAGCAGGGCATATTCCTGGAAGTGGACAAATAATAATAAATAGTAATAAAAGAATACTTTACACAGGAGATTTTTCAACTATTGAAAGTAGATTATTGAAAGGAGCTAAAATAGAAAGTAAAGATTTAGATGCTGTTATAATTGAAGCAACTTATGCTAATGAAGATCATGAAAATAGGAAAGAGCTTGAAAAGCACTTTGTTCAAGAAATAACAGAAATTGTTGAAGAAAAAGGTAGGGTTCTTATCCCAGCTTTTTCTGTTGGTCGAGCACAAGAAATATTATGCATATTAGCAGCTTATAATTTTAATTATCCAATAGCATTGGATGGTATGGCTATTAAAGTACTTGAAATATATTTAAGAAATAAAGAATACATAAAAGATTTTCATCTTTTAAAAAAGGCAGCAGATAAAGTAGATTTTATAACTGGAAAAAAGAAAAGAAGGAAAGTATTAGAAAGACCAGGAGTAATAGTAAGTCCAGCAGGTATGCTAAAAGGTGGGCCTGCAGCATTTTATGCTGAAAAAATTGCTGAAAATAAACGTGATGCTATATTTTTAGTTAGTTTTCAAATAAAAAATACACCAGGAGCAATACTTCTTGAAGAGGGTAAATATCTTATAAATGGTAAAGAAAAAAAAGTAAAAGCTAAAGTTAAACAATTTAAATTTTCTTCTCATTGTGGAAGAAAAGAGCTTCATAATTTTCTTAAAAAACTTGATACTAAAACAAAAGTTTTCATAGTGCATGGAGAAAAAGAAAACTGTTTAGCACTTGAAGAATATGCAAGGTCCAATCTTTCACTTGAAGCCTATGCTGTTGATAGAGGCTTCTCTTTTTATATTTAATGAAAAAAGAAAAGCAATAAATAAAAGATTGCTTTTATAAAAAAGTTATTAAAAAAGGTTTATTAATTACTATTTAAATCATTTTAAAAATGAAAAAAACATGAGCTTTAGAATTAAAGTTCCAAATGCAAAAGAATTTTCAGATTATATAAAAGCTATTTCTGCAATAGTAGATGAAGGAGTTTTTACAATAGACGAATCTTCTATAAAATTTTGTGCTATGGATCCTGCTCATATTTCATTAGTTGATTTTGAACTTCCAAAAAGTGCAACTGAAGAATATGAATGTTCAGGTTCGATAGAATTAGGAATAAATATAGATGAATTTTTAAAATTCCTTAAAAGAGCTAAAGGTAATGAAGCATTAGAACTTTCTTATAACGATTCCACAAAAAAACTTGAAATAAAATTATTAAGTGCTGCAGAATCCATAGAAAGAGTATTTACATTAAGTTCTTTAGAAATAAGTGGAGGAGCAGTTCCATCACCTAAACTTAGTTTTGATGCAAAAGCCAGACTTGATTTAAAAGTTTTCAGAGATGCTATTGAAGATGCAAGTTTAGTAAGCGATTATGTAAAAATTTCTATTACTCCAGAGTATATATTATTAAATGCAAAGGGAGAATTAGGATCTTCTAATATAAAAATGTCTAGAATTGGAGAAACTGTTTATGAAATTCAAACAGATAAAGAAGTATATGGATATTTCAGTATACAATATTTAGAAAAAATACTTAAGGCATGTTCTTCTATTTCTAAAGAGCTTTTAATGGAATTATCAACGAATAAACCAATTAAATTAGCTATATCTATTCCATCTGGAAAACTAGATTATTTAATAGCTCCAAGAATCGAAGCTGAATAAAATCTAGAATTAAAAACCTCTTAATTCTTCTATTAATTCTTCAATATACAAATTTATTTCCTTAATTCTCTTAATATTTTCTTTCTCTATTGTTGATATAACTTTTTTAGGAATTCTTCCTAATTTATACTCTTTTTCTAATTTAAGAAGATCCTCTAATAGTTTATTTGCTTCAATATTAACTTCATCTATTTTCTTAAGTATTTTACTTATTTGAGGATATGCTTTCTCAATTCTTTTTCTTAATTCTATAGTTTCTTCTCTTTTTCTCTTAATTAATGATAATTCCTTTTCTGATATTTTTTCAATTCTCAAAGAAATTATTTTCTCTCTTAACTCATTTAATTCAATATAATATTTTATTAATTCATTTAATAAATTCTTTAAATCCAATGGTATAACTATTTTCTCTTTTCTATAAAGTATTTTTTCTCTTAAAAGAATTGTAGGAATAATAGCTATAATTATTATTAACCATATATATGGATAAAATATCGTTAATGAAAATGTTTCTGAATAATCTAAAATTATTCTATATTTAAAAGATATTGGAATAAAGTTTTCTCTATAGAATTTTATAATTGAGCTATACAATTCCTTAGAAAATAACTCAGGTTCAGGGTTTATCTCTTTAATATTGAATGATGAAGGCAACTCTATTGAAAAGCTATACTTAGTATATGTTGCATTATAAAAGGATGGAAAATAAATTAAGTATTCATCATCTCTCTTAATTATTCTATCACTTGTATCATAATAGATAATTATTATAGTAGTTTTCTCTCCTTTTGAAAGAGGATACCTTAATTGAATGGATATTTCATTTTCTGAAATAGTTTTTGATAAGCTGCTTATTTCATCTTTCACATCTATTATAGTAATATTTCTAGGAATTTTAATATATATTTTATCTATTTTTTTATTTCCATTATAAAAAATGGTACTTTTTTCTTCTATTATTTTATCTTTAATTATGAATTTTATCTCTCCATTCTCAATATGATAAAAAGCTATTTTATTTGATTTAAACTCTATAGAAGCTTCTTTAAATTCAAGTTTTGGTATATTGGTAATTCTTTCAAAAAGTATTGTTCTTTCATTATTTAATGCTTCCATTTCTTTAGGAATAGTAACATTTGATCCTGAAGGGAATTTTATTGTTAAATTTAAAAGTGTTATTTCCTCATTAATTATAGGATTTTTAACAATTTTTAAAATAAATTCTTCTTCTGTTTCAAAAACTAACTTATCAAAAATTGTTAAAAGAATAATTTTCTCTTCTTTTGAAGCATTATTAAAAATATTTATAAAAAACAATTCTCCTTTTTCTTCAATTCCTATTATTTCACTAAAATTACTTAAAATATGATATGTTAGTATTTTCTCTTTATATTCCTTTGGAAATCCTATTGAAAATACTTCTTTACTATTAATAGTAACTTCATCTCTTATATATGTAAGACCACTATATGTAATTTCAATTATTCTATTTATTTCCCTTTGTTTTTGATTATTGCTTATGTTATTAAAATCATTTATATATGCTTGACATATGCTTATTTCTAATAAAAAAATTAGTAAAATTATTGCTAATTTTTTACAATCAATATGACACATTTTTTATCAACTTATTTTTTAAGCTAATATATTAGAAAAGTGATTAAATAAAGCTAAATAAAAACTTTAATATTTTCCTCTATTTTTAATAAATAGAGAAGTGGTGCTATTTGTCTCTAATCGAAAAAGTAAGAAATAAAGTAGAAGCTATAATAGACCCTGAAGTAGGTCTTTCTCTTGGAGCTTTAGGTTTAATAATGAATGTAAAAGAAATTGGAGAAGGTTTAATTCAAATAGATTTTATTGCAACAAGTCCTTATTGTCCACTTGCTTATAGTTTAGCTAAAGCTATAAAAACTGTAGCAGAATCTGTTGAAGGTGTAAAAAAAGCTTATGTTTATCTTCATGGACATTTTCTTTCTGAACGGATAAATGCTGATGTAAATAGATAAAATTTATTTTTTAATCTTATAAAAAAATCAAAAATTGAAAATAATTATTCTTTTAACTAATTTTTTCCTCATTTTTTTATCTTTCTAGAATCTTGCTATATATGCTAAGTAATACATATGTATATTCAATATATATACCAATATATATTTTAAAGAATCTGAGCCATTTTAATTGGTGATTTATGTTGAAAGCTATTACAGTTCATTTACCTGAAGCATATCTCAAAGCAATAGATGAATTAGTTCAGAAAAAACTTTATCCTAATAGAGCTGAAGTTATTAGAATGGCTGTAAGAGATTTAATTAAAGAAGAAATTAAAGAAGAAATAACATTAAGGACCTAAAATGTTAGAAGAATATTCTTTTTATAAACCTATCAGAATACATTTAATTGGAGTTGGAGGAGCTGGATGTAATACTCTCCATAGACTTGCTTTAAATGGATTAAGTGGAGTATACTTTATTGCAATGAATACGGATAAACAACATTTAGATATGATTAGAGCTCATAAAAAAGTTTTATTAGGAAAAAATGTAACTCACGAAAAAGGTGCTGGAGGAGATCCTGAAATTGGGAGATTAGCAGCAGAAGAATCTATTGATGAAATAGAACAAGCAGTCTCTGATGCTGATATAGTTTTTATTTCAGCTGGACTTGGTGGTGGAACAGGTACTGGAGGTGCACCTTTAATCGCAGAAATAGCAAGAGATAAAGGAGCTACAGTTGTAGGAGTAGTAACTCTTCCATTTAACTTTGAAGGTAGTCTTCGTAAAAGAATTGCTCTTAAAGGTCTTGAAAAAATGCAACAAGCATGTAATACAGTAATGGTTATTGATAATAATAAATTACGTGAATTATATCCTGGTTACAAATTATTAAATGCTTTCTATTTAGCAGATGAAGTTGTAAAAAATATGATAATAAGTATAACAGAATCTATATCTAAACCTAGTTTAGTAAATTTAGATTATGCTGATTTTAAAACAATTGTTGAAAAAGGTAGATTGGCTGCTATTGGAATAGGATGGGCTTCTTCAATAAATAGAGCTGAAGAAGCTACATTCAATGCGCTGAATTGTCCATTATTAGATATAACTTATGATGGAATTACTGGAGCTATTATACATGTTACAGGTGGAGAAGATATGAGTCTTGCAGAAGCAGCTAAACCTGGCGAAATAATTTCTCAATTAATGAGTGAAAATGCTCTTGTGATATGGGGAGCAAGAATAGATAACTATTATGCTTCAACAATACAAGTTTCATTAGTTTTAACAGGAGTAACTCCTTCTCAAAATATTTTAGAAATATCTCAAAAGAAAGATAAAGAAGAAAAATTAAAGCAATTAGAAGAAATTGGCAATTCTAAGAAAATAGATGAAGAAATTAATATGTTAATACAAGAACTTGGAGTTAAAATGTTATAGATTAAATAAAAGTTTATTAAAATTAATGAAAATTTAAAAAAATAAAATCTATATTTTTATTTTATTAACTATTCATAATTTCTTTTTTTAAATAAAGCTTTATAATTACTTATATGACTTCTTTTTATTAAAATTAATAAATATCCATAAAAAATTAGAGTACAAGAAAAGAATAAAAGAGAAATAGAAAATAATTTTTAGAAGGTGATATTTTACGATTAAAAAGAGGAAATTTTATATAACTACAGCTATACCATATGTAAATGCCCCTCCACATATAGGACATGCTTTAGAATTTGTTCAAACAGACGTGATTGCAAGATATTATAGATTAAAAGGATATGAGGTTTTTCTTACTACTGGAACTGATGAAAATAGCTTAAAAAATGTTCAAGCTGCTGAAAAACTAGGTATAGATACTCAAAATCTTTGTGATATTAATGCACAATATTTTAAAGATTTTGCAGAAAAAATAGGACTTTCTTTTAATGCTTTTTTACGTACTTCAAGTAAAGAAGAACATTGGCCCGGTATAGAAAAATTATGGAAATTATGTGAAAAATCTGGAGATATTTATAAGAAAAAGTATAAAGGATTATATTGTATTGGCTGCGAAGCATTTTATACAGAAAAAGATTTAGAAAATGGTTTATGTCCTGAACATAAAACTAAACCAGAAATTGTAGAAGAGGAAAATTACTTCTTTAGATTATCAAAATATCAAGATATATTACAAAAATTAATTGAAAATGATAAAATAAGAATAATTCCAGAAAATAGGAAACATGAAGTTTTAAGTTTTATTAAACAAGGTTTAGAAGATTTTAGTATTTCGCGTTCTCGAAAAAGAGCAAAAGGATGGGGAATACCTGTACCAGGGGACGACTCGCAAATAATTTATGTATGGTTTGATGCATTAGGAACTTATTTAACTGCAATAGGTTTTGGTAAAAATGATGAAATTTTTAAAAAATGGTGGCCTGCTAATATTCATGTAATTGGAAAAGGGATAATACGTTTTCATGCTATATATTGGCCTGCAATACTTTTATCTGCTGGATTACCATTACCAAAATCTATTTTGATTCATGGTTATATTACTGTTGGTGGCCAAAAAATGAGTAAAACTTTAGGTAATATAGTTGAACCACTTAAATTATTAGAAAATTATACTGCAGATGAGCTTAGATATTATTTAATAAGAGAAATACCTACATTTGAAGATGGGGATTTTTCAGAAAATGCTTTAAAAAATAGAATTAATAAAGAACTTATAGGAGATTTAGGAAATTTAATTAATAGAGTAATTGTTCTTGCTGAAAAATCTGGATTTGAAAAATTTTCTGGAAAAAAAGAATTAGATAAAAAGCTTAATATTAAAAAAATCTTTAATTATATAGAAAATTTTGAATTACAAAAAGCATTAAATGAAATAATGGAATTTGTTAAATATTGTAATAAATACATAAATGATAAAGAACCTTGGAAATTAAAAGGAAAAGATTTAGAAAATGTTTTATATAATTTATTAGAAGCATGTAGGATAATTTCAATTATAATTTATCCATTTTTACCATTTACTGCAGAAAAAATTGCAAATCAATTAGGAACAAGAATAACTAGTTTAAAAGATTGTAAATTTAGAAAAGAATTTAAAGAAAAAATTAAAAGAGGCGAATATTTATTTAAGAAAATAGAATAGCTTAAATTAGAACTTCAAAAAATATTTTAAAGTGAAATTGATATGAGTGAATTTAAAATTAAAGATTTAAGTTTAGCTAAAGAAGGAAGAGAAAAAATACTTTGGTCAGAAAAAAATATGCCTGTTTTACAAAAAATAAAAGAAAGATTTTCTAAAGAAAAACCTCTAAAGGGATTAAAAATAGGAGCTTGTTTACATATAACTTCCGAAACTGCTGCTTTAATGAATTGTTTATTAAATGGAGGTGCAGAAATTTTTTTAGCAGCATCAAATCCTTTATCTACTCAAGATGATGTTGCAGCAGCTTTAGTTGAAAATGGAATTCATGTTTTTGGTTGGCGTGGAGAAAGCGATGAAGATTATTATTGGTGTATTAAAAAGGTTTTAGAGCAAAAACCAAGCCTTATACATGATGATGGAGCTGATATGATATCTTTTATTCATCAAAATTTTAAGAAAGATGAAATTAATGTTTTCGCTGGTTTTGAAGAAACTACAACTGGAGTTAATAGATTGAAAGCATTAGAATCAGAAAATAAATTATTTTTTCCAGTTTTTGCAATAAATAATGCTAATACGAAACGCTTATTTGATAATAGATATGGAACAGGGCAGGGAGCAATTTTTGGAATACTTAATGGCTTACATATACTTTTAGCTGGAAAAACAATTGTCATAGCTGGATATGGCTGGGTTTCAAAAGGAATAGCTTTAAGAGCTAGTGGTAATGGTGCAAGAGTAATTATAACTGAGGTAGATCCTATAAAAGCTCTAGAAGCTTATATGGATGGTTTTCAAGTTTTACCAATGGAAGAAGCAATTAAATTAGCAGATATTGTTATAACTGCTACTGGTTGTATAGATGTTGTAAGAAAAGAACATTTAATTAATGCTAAAAATGGAGTTATATTATGTAACGCTGGACATTTTGATGTTGAAATTAATAAAGAAGACTTGAATGAATTATCTATTAATAAAAGAGAAGTTTTTCCATATGTTACAGAGTATACTTTGTATGATAATAGAAAAATATATTTATTAGCTGATGGAAGACTTGTAAATCTTGTTTTAGGTAGAGGTCACCCTCCAGAAATAATGGATTTAAGTTTCTCTCTTCATGCACTTTGTGCAGAATATGTTATAAAAAATAAGGATAAACTGAATTTAAAAGCTAAAGTTTACAATGTACCTTTAGAAGTTGATATTAAAGTAGCTGAAACAAAACTTTCTTCTTTAGGAATTAAAATTGATACTCTTACAGATAAACAAAAAATTTATTTAGAAAGTTGGAAATATAGCACCTATAGTTTTTAAATTAAGAGTGTGCCCAACTATTATTTCTATAATCCTTTTTTTTATACTTAGAAAGTAGAATTTTAAAGCATATAATATAGAGCTTTTATAGAATTTAATTTAAATTTATAAAAAAGAAAACTCTAAAGTTTCTAAATTTTTGCTTTATGGTTTAATTCTATTTTTTTATACCTAACATATAATTAAAAAATAAAGTAATTTAGCATATAAGATATATTTATGAATAGTTGAACGCACACTTTTTCTAAAGTTTCTTTTAAAGCTTTATTAAAATTGATTTTATCTCTTTTAGCTATCCTATTAATCCTAGTTTCTAAATTTGCTTTAATATAAATTTTAATATTTTTAATAAGAGAACTAAAAAGAGGGGAGAAATTATTGCTTGATCGCCTCACTTAATCTTTGTTGTTTTCTTTTTATCGTAAACCCTATGCATTTATAGAAATTCAATAGACTATTTGCACGAATGTATATATAATAGCAGTCTTCATTAGTCTTCGCAATTTTACCATTTGGAAAATGTTTAATACTGCCTTTCTTTGTTTTTAAATATGGTCCTGTAGTATTAATATCAAAGTATTTCTTTAAAAGATATTTAGCATAAATTAATAGCTCTTTATTTGTATTGTAAAGCACTAGCTCTTGATTGTGCTCATCCATCGAACCTTCTCCATCAAATAGTGCTCTTAGAAAAGCAGAAACGCAATCTTTGCAATGCTCAATGCATGGCTTTAATCCCTCTAAAGATTTATCTAAGAATTTATAAAGTTGAATGCCGCATCCCACTACAACCCATACTTTTCGATATTCATTCCAATGTGGTTTATATGGCTTCCCTCTTCCTAATACTTTTGCTAAACATCTTCCAAATTCTTCAGCAAATTCTTTATCCTTAACTCCTAATTTTAAACGATATGCTCTATCGTCAAGGTATTTGCAACCATCACTAAGCATTACCCCATTAATATATGCAAGTTCTAGTGAAGGTTTTCCATCGAATTTATTGACTCTTCCAAGTGGATGATATTTTTTATTAACCCAACAGAAAATAGTAGGTATAGGTAATCGTTTTCTATGTTTTTTATAAATTATTTTTTGAATTTCTTTGTATTTTAGTCCTTGTCTTCCTAGTTCAACAACATCATCATACATCTTTGCTCTTATTTCTAATGGTAGATATTTTCTTTTCTTACCCCTCTTGCTTATAATACCTATACCAACCACTCTCATGATATCACCCCCATAATATTTAAAAAAGGGGTGTCGGCATTTCTGCCGAGAAATGAGAGTAGTTGGCATAGATACTATAAGC
>CAZHGP010000016.1:20798-27055 GCA_964532175.1 uncultured Nitrososphaeria archaeon | reverse complement strand
TTTTAAAATTCTATACGCTAAAATTTGAGCTTGATATGCAGAAGATAAATCTGTGCTTTCAATCCCAAAATAATTAATGATTGGCGTAACAATGGAAATAATCATTGTAATTATTAAAAAGAATTTAAAAGCATACTTCCAATCTTTATCTTTAATATTTTCAAAAAATTCTATTGGATTCTCTAACAAATTAAGCAATTTCATATTTAATCCTATTTTAAGTTAAATTATTAAAACATAATTTATATAATAGAATTTTATGATGATTGAAGCTTCTCCATTATATTTTCAATTAAAATATTTGCAGACTTTTTATCTTCTTCTGTTATTTTCCCTTTTGTTAATAAACAAGGTTCTATAAAATTCATTCCAATTTCTTGTAGTTCTTTCTTAATTTTTTCTGAAACTTTGCTTTCTCCCCATGTAAAATTAATAAATAAACCAAATGCTTTTGGTCTAATATGTTTAATTTTAATTAATTCTATTATATTTGCCATAAGAGGGAATATTGATGCTTCATATACTGGAGATCCTAGAAGGAAAATTTTACAATCAATTAAATCTGTAAGAATATAACTTGGATGAGTATAGCTTAAATTATATGATGTAACTTTTACTTTTTTTTCTTTTAATTTCCTTTCTAAATATTCTGCAATCTCATTAATATGACCATACATACTCCCGTATATTATAAGAACTTTATCTTCATCTTTTGAACTCCATTGTAAATATTTTGAAATAGAATATTCTATATTCTTTTTATAGATTGGGCCATGTGCCGGACAAAGAATTTTTATAGGAAGATTATTAATTTTTTCTTTTGCTTTAATTACAAAATTTGAATAATGCGATACTATATTCGCGAAATATCTCTTCATTTCTTTCTCATAAAAAGACATATCTATTTCTTCATCAAAAATTCCTTTATCTAATGCTCCAAAACCTCCGAAAGCATCACCTGAAAAGAGAATTTGGTCTTCTATAATATAAGTAAAAATTGTTTCTGGCCAATGTAACCATGGTGCTTCAATAAATTTTAATGTTTTATCACCTAAAGAAATAGTATCGTTATCTTTTATTGCAATACTTTCAAAATCTTCTTTATAATATTTTTTTGCAATATTTATTGCAAGTTGAGAACCTATAACTTTGACTTTTGGCGCTATTCTTAATATTTCTTCAAATGAACCACTATGATCAGGTTCTAAATGATTCAATATTAAGTATTCTATTTTTTGTGGATTTACTATTTCTTTTATATTTGAAATAAATTCTTTTTCATAATATTTATCAACAGTATCTATTAATGCTATTTTCTCAGAACCTTTAATGATATATGAATTATAGCTTATTCCATATGGTATTGGCCAAAGTCCCTCGAAAAGTATATTTCTTTTATCATTTACACCAACCCAATAAATATTTTCTAGAATTTTAATCGATGACATAAAATATTCCTCTTTTTAAAATTCATTATAAACTTTTATTATTTAAATATTTTTAAATATTAAAGAAATAGCTTTAAGCAACCTTATATTATGAAAATGGAAAAAAAGAGAAAGAGGTGAAAAATAAAAATGGTTAAAACAACAGTTTCAGTTATAAAAGCAGATATTGGAAGTATAGCTGGGCATCATACAGTCCATCCTAAACAAATGGAGTTAGCAAAACAAATGATGGAAGAGGCAAAAAAGAGTAAATTAATAAATAGCTATCATGTAACCCATGTAGGAGATGATTTAGAATTAATAATGAGCCATAATAAAGGAGAGAACAATTCAGAAATACATAAATTAGCATGGGATATATTTACAACAGTAACAAACAAAGTGTCTAAACCTTTAAAACTTTATGCAGCTGGACAAGATTTGCTTTCAGATACTTTTTCAGGAAACGTTAAAGGAATGGGGCCAGGAGTGGCTGAATTGGAATTTGAAGAAAGAAGGAGCGACCCAATAATAGTATTCATGGCTGATAAAACTGAGCCTGGCGCATGGAATATGCCATTGTATAGAATTTTTGCAGATCCATTTAATACAGCTGGTTTAGTAATAGATCCAGCTCTTCATGATGGCTTTATCTTTGAAGTATTAGATGTAATGGAGGGAAAAATCGTTAAAATGAATACTCCTGAAGAATCTTATGATTTACTTGCATTAATAGGAACTACAGGCAGGTATGTAATATCAAAAGTTTATAGAAAAGATGGGCTTCCTGCTGCAGCTGCTTCGACAAGTAGATTATCATTAATAGCTGGAAGATATGTTGGAAAAGATGATCCAGTACTTATAGTTAGAGCTCAACATGGATTACCAGCAGTAGGAGAAGTATTAGCACCATTCGCTTTTCCGCATTTAGTAGCTGGATGGATGCGTGGCTCACATTATGGTCCTCTCATGCCTGTAAGCGTGAAGGATGCCGTTGTAAGTTACTTTGATGGACCACCAAGAGTTGTAGCTTTAGGATTTCAAGTTTCAAATGGTGAATTAATTGGTTTAAACGGTAGCGAGCCTGCAGATCTATTTGCAGATCCAGCTTTTGATCGTGCACGTCAACTTGCAAATGAAATAGCTTTCTACATGCGTCTACATGGAGAATTTATGCCTGCTAGGCTTGGACCAGAAGAAATGGAATATACCACCTTACCAGGTGTATTAGAAAAATTAAAAGGAAAATGGGAGAAAGAAAAATAAAAGAGTACTACTTATTTTAAGCCAAAACTATTCAATACAAAAGCCAGCTTTTTTATAATAATTCTAATTATCAAAATCTTCTTTTTTTTCATTAGTAGCGGATATTTTTCATATAAGTAGGAATATAAATTCGAATCTTTACTGGAGACTTAAAAAGGAAGTATTTCCTTACTAAAGTAAAATTAGAAATAATTAAAACGATTTTATATTATTTTTACTTCTCCATTTTTATATCCTATGTAAACTTTACTTATCATATTATTTATAAACAATCCATGCTCAATTATTCCGTGTATACTATTTAATTCGTCATTAAGTTTTTTTGGATTATTTATTTCTCCAAAATTTGCATCCACTATAATAAAACCATTATCAGAAATTACCGGGCCTACTTTTCCATTTCCAATCCTTATATTTGCCTTACCTCCTAAATCTTTCACTTTCTTAATTATATAATTTAAAGAAAATGGAAATACTTCAAGAGGTATAGGTTTATTTAATTTTCCTACAATTTTTTCTTCATCTATTATAACAATTGTTTTTTTAGAAGCTGTAAATAATATTTTTTCTCTTGTATGAGCCGCGCCTCCGCCTTTTATCGCATTTTTATTTATATCCACTTGATCCGCGCTATCAATTGTTAAGTCTAATTCTTTCTCATCTAAATAATTTTTTATTGGTATGCCATTTTCAATTGCAATTTGCATTGATTGATAAGAACTTGGTACAGCTGTTATTTCTATTTTTTCTTTTTTTAAGTAACTACTTAATTCTTGAATGAAAATCTTCATTGTAGAGCCACTTCCAAGACCTATAGTATATCCATTTTCGATTTCTTTTAGAGCTTCTATGATAGCTACTTTTCTTGCTTTTTCAATTTCATTTAGATTCATATTTTTCTATCTCCTTAAATAAATCTTCAGCTTTTTTAATAGTTTCCTGTATTTTCTTCTTTAATAAATATTCATTATCCTTATTTTTCTTTAAAAAATCTTTAATTAAATCATCTATAGTTATTTTTTCTTCTTTAGTAAAAAAAGATGGTTTAGAAAATGACTTTTTCTCTTTCCCCTTTAAAATTTCTATGTTTAATTTTTCATAGCATTCTTCTTTATTATGAAGTCTCCTTTTAGAAAATAAGGTATTTAATAAATAACAGAAAATAAATCCTGCAATAAATATCGCTAATGAAAGAAAAATATCTAGCATTATTTTAACCATTTACGTTTTCTTTTTCCTCCTTTAAATATTTTACATAGAAAATGTTTAAATATAAAAGTTAAATTAAAAATAAAATGGTGTGAAAATTGAGTGAAGAATTCTTTGTAGGAGAAGCCTTAATAGGTACTGGAAATGAAGTTGCTCATATAGATCTTATTATAGGAAGTAAAAATGGTCCTGTTGGAATAGCCTTCTCAAACGCTCTATCTCAACCTTCTATAGGTCATACTCCTATGCTTTCAGTTATTCGACCAAATTTACCAACAAAACCAAGTACCATAATTGTTCCTAAAGTAACTGTTAGAAATCTTGAGGATGCAAACAAGATATTTGGCCCTGCTCAAACAGCTGTTGCAAGAGCTGTTGCAGATGCTGTAGAAGAAGGAATAATACCCAAGGAAAAATGTGAAGAATGGGTCATAATAGTATCTGTATTCATTCATCCAAAAGCAAAAAATTATAGAAAAATTTATCAATATAATTATGGTGCAACAAAAACAGCTTTAAGAAGAGCATTACAAAAATACCCATCAATAGAGAAAATTATTAGAGAGAAAGATAGATCTATTCATCCTATAATGGGATTCAGAGTACAAAGATTATGGAATCCGCCTTATCTTCAAGTAGCTTTAGATCTTGATTCTTTAAATGAAGTTGAAAAAATTATTAAAGAGCTTCCATTAAGAGAAAGGATATTGCTTGAAGCAGGAACACCACTTATTAAGAAGTTTGGTGTAACAATTATAGAGAAAATAAGAGAAATAAGAATGGATGCTTTTATTATAGCAGATTTAAAAACAATGGATGTTGGAAGAATGGAAGTTAAGGAAGCTGCAGATTCAACTGCTGATGGAGTATGTATCTTAGGAGTAGCATCAAATGAAACAATTGAAAAAGCTATTCAAGAAGCACAAAAACAAGGCATTTATTCAATATTGGACATGATGAATGTTTCTGATCCTATAGAAAAATTGAAGTCTCTTAAAATAAAGCCGGATATAGCTTTACTCCATAGAAGTGTAGATGTTGAGAGATTAGCTGCAGAAAAAGGAAAAATGATAGAAACAAAATGGGGAAACATATCAGAAGTTAAGAAAATTGTTAAAATGGTTGCAGTTGCAGGTGGAATAACACCACAAACAGCAAGAGAAGCTTTAGCACAAGGAGCAGACATAATAGTTGTAGGAAGATATATTATAAGAAGCAGAGACCCAAGAAGAGCTGCTGAAGAATTTCTTGAATATATGCCACCAGATGCAGATACTATGAGATTGATATTAGATGAAGATGAAATACCTGGAGAATAAATTAAATAAGTGATAAACAAAAAGATTAGTAAAACAACTTATTAGGTAGGGTCCCATATATTATTATTTATTTAATTAACCATGTTAGATTTATTTATTTTAAATTAATTTTGATAAAATTTATATAAAACGTTTTTCATTTAGTATAACTTTTTGGTGAAAAAATGCTCATATTGTGGGTAATATTATTTAGTCTTTTAAGCAGTGTTGGAGTCGTTATTTTAATTGCAGCTTTTCTTATTATTCAAGAGAAAGTACAAAAAGTTCTTATTCCCTGTCTAATTTCTTATGCCACTGGAACATTGCTTACTGCAGCTTTATTAGGACTGATACCAGAAGCATTGGAAAGTGGACTTTCTTTAAAATTAATTTTATTAACTGTTTTGATAGGAATTATTCTATTTTTCATTCTTGAGAAAATTGTCATTTTACGTCATTGCCATGAATTAGAATGTGATAGACACAAAACTGCAGGATGCATGGTTATTATTGGGGATGCATTTCATAACGCTATAGATGGCGTCGTTATTGCTGCAAGTTTTTTATCATCTATACCAGTCGGTATAGTTGCAAGCATTTCTGTAATAATGCATGAAGTCCCTCAAGAAGTTGGTGACTTTGGAGTACTTCTTTATAGTGGTTATTCAAAATGGAAAGCATTACTATGGAATATTATATCTAGCTTAACTACTCTAATAGTAGCAATAACTGCTTATTATGCTTTAGAAATAGTTAATGCTGCAATTCCTTATGTTATGGCAATTTCTGCAGCAAGTTTTTTATATATTGCTTTAACAGATTTATATCCAGAACTTCATCATAGAGGAGGATTTCGAAATTCAATTTGTCAATTTCTCATAATGTTAATTGGAGTTGGAACTATCCTTTTACTCTTACAATTCCATTAATGAACTATTAATTTTCATAATGTTTTAGGGTAGGAAATACATAAATGAAAAACCTATGATGTCGCTCAACCAATGACTTATCATTATTGGTATTAATCTTTTAATTTTAATGAATATTAAGCCATATA
>CAZHGP010000016.1:0-20698 GCA_964532175.1 uncultured Nitrososphaeria archaeon | reverse complement strand
TGACTTATCATTATTGGTATTAATCTTTTAATTTTAATGAATATTAAGCCATATAAAACATCACTCATTATTGGTTCTATTATTTGAAAAAGTAATATGGATAATCCTATTAAACTAATGATTATATATGGCTATTATTATAATATGTAAATTAGGTATTGTTTTAAATTTCTCCATAACTTTTTCTTATCTCTAATTGGTTATATAAATCTTATCTTTAATTTATAGAAAACGATGAAATAAAAATTTCTAATAGTATTTGCAATTTAATGATACAAATGGCAAGCTACTTTATGATTTTTTCTTATATTTATTATATTAGGTTCTTTTTCTTTACATACTTCCATAGTATAAGGACAACGTGGATGGAATCTACAACCAGATGGTGGATTTATTGGACTTGGAACTTCACCACTTATAATATTTACTTTTCTTTTAATTTTAGGATCAGGCATAGGAACAGATTCTATTAACATTTTAGTATAAGGATGTAATGGTTCATTAAATATTTCATAAGATTCAGCAATCTCTACAATTTTACCTAAGTACATTATACCAACTCTCTCACTCATATATTTAACAATCATTAAGTCATGTGATATAAATAAATAAGATAAATTGAATTTTTTCTGAAGCTCTCTAAGTAAGTTAAGTATCTTTGCTTGAACTGAAACATCCAAAGCCGAAGTTGGTTCATCTAAAACAATAAATTCTGGATTAAGAATTAATGCTCTTGCTATGCTTACTCTTTGTCTCTCTCCACCGCTAAGTTCATGAGGATATCTATACATATATGCTTCCATTAAGCCCACATTTCTTAATGTTTCTATAATTTTATCATTAATTTCTTCTTTTGTTAATTTGAAATGAGCACTTAAAACTTCGCTTAACATAGTATTTACTGTCATTCTTGGATTTAAAGATTGATAAGGATCTTGAAATACAATTTGCATTTTTCTCCTTAATTTTTTCATTTCTTTCTTTGATATTTTCATTATATCTTGATCTTTGAATATTATATTTCCTTCTGTTGGTTCGATTAATCTAATAATAGTTTTTCCTAAAGTAGTTTTTCCACAACCAGATTCTCCAGCTAAACCAAAAGTTTCCCCTTCCCCAATTTCTAAATCTACTCCATCTACAGCTTTTATCCATCCTAAAGTTTTTAGAAAAGTTTTAATTGGATAATATTTTTTTAATCCTATAACTTTTAATATTGTATTATTCATTTTTTCTCACTATAAAGAAAACATGATACTGAATGATTTTCTGTAATATTCATTAACATAGGTTTCTGTTTTTTACATACTTCCATAGTATAAGGACAACGTGGATGGAATCTACAACCAGATGGTGGATTTATTGGACTTGGAACTTCACCACTAATTGTTTCTAATTTGGCAGTATTTGCTTTAGGAATGGATTTCAAGAGACCATATGTATAAGGATGTAAAGGTTTATCATATATTTCTTCTACATTCCCAATTTCAACAATATTGCCAGCATACATTACAGCTATTCTTTCAGTAAGTTGAGCAGCTACAGCTAAATCATGCGTTATATAAAGAATTGAAGTTTCAATTTTATTCTTTAAATCTTTTAATAATTCTATGATTTGTGCTTGTATACTTACATCAAGAGCAGAAGTTGGTTCATCAGCTATTAAAAGGTCTGGTTTACATGAAAGAGCCATTGCTATAAGTGCTCTTTGACACATTCCTGTACTTAATTCGTGAGGATATGAATTGATAACCCTTTTTGGATCTGGAAGACCCACCATTTTAAATAAATTTTCAACTTCTTGTAAACTTTCTTTTTTACTTAAATTTTTATGCGTTATTAAAACACGTGTTATTTGTTCTCCGATCGTAAATATTGGATTGAAAGAGGCTCTAGGATCTTGAAAAACTATTGATATTCTTTTACCTCTAATCTTTTTCATTTGTTCTTCATTCATTTTTACTAAATCTAAACCATCAAAGATTATATTGCCATTTTTAATTATTCCATTTGGAGGCAATATTTTTAATATTGAAAGAGCTAGTGTGGATTTTCCACATCCAGATTCTCCAACAAGACTTAATATTTCTCGTTTCTGTAATTTTAAATATTCAATATCTAAGGCAGAAATCACTCCTTCATAAGTGTGATATTCAACTTTTAAGTTTCTTATCTCAAGCAGCGATTTCATTTTATCTCCTCCAAAATCTTCTTGATTTCGGATCTAAAACATCTCTTAAACCATCTCCAAGCAAATTTAATATAAGAACTGCAACAACTATAGCTAATCCAGGAAAAGTAGCCACCCACCAACTAGTTAAGAAGTATATTCTTCCGATATTACACATTAAACCCCATTCAGGTTGAGGAGGTTGAGCACCTAATCCTAGAAAGCTTAATGATGCTGCTGTTAGAATTACTGAGCCGAGATCCATTGATGCTTGAACTATTAATGGAGTTAAACAATTTGGTAAAATATGATAAAACAATATTCTAAATTCACTAATTCCAGTAGCTTTTGCAGCCTCTATGAATTGTTTCTCTCTTATAGAAATTGTTTGTTCATAAGCTAACCTACTATACCAAGGCCACCATGCTATCGCAATAGCTATCATAGCATTTGTTAATGATGGCCCCAAGCTTACTGAAATTGCAAGAGCGAGTAAAAGAGGAGGAAAACTTAAGAACATATCAGTTATTCTCATAATAAATTCTCCTATAAAACCTCCGAAATATCCACTAATTACACCTAAAGGTAAACCTATAATTAATGATAGAAATATCACTATTAAACCTATTGTAAGTTCAATCCTAGTACCATATAAAACTCTACTGAATATGTCTCTACCTAAATCATCAGTACCAAATAAATGTTCCAATGATGGCGGAAGGAATACTTTTTCTGGATGTGTAGCGCCTAATGCATCTTCAGGATAAGGTACTATGTATGGTGCTATAAGAGCTATTATAAATAATGATGTTAAACCAAACAATCCTAGCATACTTAAACTATTTTTTCTAATAACATAAAATGTATATTTAAATTCCCTTAATCTAGGACCTTTAAAAAATTCTTTTGGATTAATAATTTTAATTAAAAATTCCTTCATAAAATCACCTTAGTCTAATTCTTGGATCCAGATAAGCAATGATCATATCCACTATTAAGTTTAGAAAAAGATATATGAAAGCTATGAACAAAGTTATGCCCATTATTGCTGGATAATCTACAGATATTATTGCTAAAGAAGCATATCTTCCTAACCCTGGCCAATCAAAAACATATTCTATTAAGAAAGTTTCCGTAAGAGAATACGCAAAACTAAGAGCTAGAATTGTTATAAATGGCGGTATAGCATTTTTTAATGCATAAAAATAATTTATTATTCTATCTGGAATCCCAAATGCTCTAGCAGTTCTAATATAATCTTCTTCAAGAGTTTCTATCATAGTTGCTCTTATCATTCTTGTTGCTAAAGCCATTGGATAAGCTGCTAAAGTAAGAGCTGGTAAAAGCATATGAGAAAGAACATCAAATAGCGCAGTCCAATTTCCACTTAATAAACAATCTATAGTATAAAAACCAGTTATTCTATTAATAGGTGAAAAAATTGCTACATTAGGACTCAACCTACCACCAGCAGGGAGAATACCTAAATGTTTAAAGAATATTAATTGAAGAATCATACCTAGCCAGAAGCTTGGCATAGAAGCAAAGCCAATAGATGCTATTCTATTAAAGTGATCTATGCGACTATCTTTTTTAAGAGCAGAAAATACTCCTAATGGTATTCCAAAAATTATTCCTAACATCATCCCACTAATTATAAGTTCTAAAGATGCTGGAAGGAAGGTAAGCATATCTTCGATCACGGGCCTATGCGTTCTAATCGATATACCTAAATTGCCATGCAAAAGATCATTCATATAAATGAAGTATTGAATATATAGAGGTTTATTTAAACCTAATGTTTCTCTAGCAAGTTCTACTTGTTCTTTTCTTGCATGTGGACCAACCCATAAAGCAGCTGGGTCTGTAGGTATTATACGAGTTAAAGTAAATGTTATTATCGTTATTCCAAATAGTACTACAAAGCTTAAAATTAATCTTCTAAGTATATAGTAACGAAAAGTTGAAATATTTACCACCCTCTATAAAAAAATGGGGGAGGTAATTTTAGTATACTTATCATTCTTTTCTATAGCAATTATACCAAAATACGATGTGCGGATAAGATGGATCATCAATGTAACCTATTAAGTCTGCTCTCATAGCTCTAACATAATCTTGGACGTATACAAATACTGCTGGAGCTTCATGCACAAGTATTTGTTGAGCTTTGAAATATAATTCCTTAGCTTTTGCTTTATCCAATCCGCTGATAGACCATGCTTCATCTATGAGAGAGTCAAATGTAGAGTTCTTCCAATATGCCATACCAAAGTATGGTACTTCTTCAGAATGGAACTGATTTACAAGATAAGTATAAGGATCGCCACAAACATCAGGCCACCAATACATAACAAATATGTCTTGACGTTGTTCTGCTGGTCCTTTAGCTTTTGCCCATTGTTCATCCCATGGCATACTTCTAATTACTATATCTATTCCAAGTTTTGCTAATTCTGCTTTATACAATTCTGCAGCTCTTCTTTCATCTTCATTTCCTGCAAGATAAGTAAGCTCTAAGGCTCTATCAAATCCATTTGGAAAACCGGCTTCTGTTAAAAGTTCTTTAGCCTTTGTTATATCGTACTTATATTGAAATAGCTTATCATCAAAAGCCCACATCCCATGTGGTATAGCCCCTTTTGCTTGGACTCCATATCCATGTAATACTGTTCTTACTACTTCTTCGTATGGAAATGCATATGATAGGGCTTGCCTAACTTTCGTTATATTTAATGGATATCTTTCAGTATTAAAGAAAAAGAACAAATTTTGGAAAGAGTGGGTGACTGATATTTTAATATTAGGATTATTTTTAAGAGCTTCTATATGCTCATATGGTAATGCTTCAACAATATCTACTTCTCCAGCTTCTAATTTATATCTACGAGTTGTTGGATCTTCTATACCTTTTATTATAATTTTAGTAAAGTGGGGTTTATTCCATCCTCCCCAATACTCATCGAACTTCTCTAGAACTACATAATTCTCTGCTTTATTCCATTCAACCCATTTATAAGGACCCGTACCAGCATCATTGCCTTCATAGAACCAATCCTTACCTTTCTCCTCAGTAACTATTGGATCCATTATAAATACACCGTAAGGTGATGCAAGTATTGAAAGTAATGGTGCTGGATGTTCCAATATTATTTGCACTTTATATTCATCTACTACTTTAACTTCTTTTATTGGAGTTAATAGAAAAGCTGGACCAGCTCCTAAATTTTTAGTTCTTTCTAAAGAATATTTAACAGCATTAGCATCAAATTTATTTCCAGTATGAAATTTAACTCCTTTTCTTAATGTAAATGTCCATGTCAATCCATCTTCTGATACGCTCCAATCCGTTGCTAATTGAGGAACAAATTTATCTTCAGCTGTAATATAATGAACTAACTTTTCATACACGTTATTTAATACTACTATTTCATTAGAGAAAGATTCGCTAGGATCAGCAAATATCACTACATCAGAAATCATACATTGCACTGCAATTTTCTCTAATGGAGTTGTAGTAACTATAGTTGTTGGAGTTGTTGTAGCAATTGTAGTAGGCTGGGTTGGTTTATAAAAATAAGTAGATGCAACTATTCCTATTATTGCTAAAATTGCAATAATCACAACAATTATTGCTACTTGTATTTTTGTCATAGCCCTTTTCATGTCTTTTATTTAAATAATTTCTGATTTATAAAGTTTATTTTAAATAAAATTTCAATTTATTTTCTTAAAATAAAGTATACATTTTTAAAAGAATCCTCATTTTTTCTCATTTAAATATAAAAGCTTAAAATACTACTAAATTAAATATTTTATTTTAAAAATAAAGAAACTATTTTTAAAAGAGTTAACCTATTTATAAATTTAATTACATTCTAGTAAAGTTCTAGTAAAGTTTAAATAAGATAAAAATAAAAATTAAAACATGTATTCGTTAACTTCTTTTGAAGAAATTGAAGCATTGGTTTATGGTGCTACATTTTTCGGTACTGGAGGTGGAGGAGATCCAATAAGAGGTTTAAATCTTTTACTTAAAAGTTTTAAAATGAAAAAGAAGATAGATGTAATAGATATTGAAGAATTATCAGAAGAAGAAATAATTGTTTGTCCTTATTATGTAGGAACTATAGCTCCAACAGCAAAAACTAGAAAAGCTATAAAAATAGAAGACCCAATAAGTTTAGCGATTAAAAAAATGGAAAATTTTTTAGGTAAAAAAGTTGGAGCCGTAGTAGCTTCTGAGCTTGGAGGGAGCAATACTGCTGTTGCTGCTAGTATAGCTATGGAAATGGGCATACCAATTATAGATGGTGATTTATTAGGAAGAGCTGCACCAGAATTGCATCAATGTACTGTTCATATATTTGAAATACCTATGTATCCTTCCATACTTGTTACAGAGACAGGCAATATTGTAATTGTAGAAAAATATGCTGATATAGATGATTATGAGTCTATAGCTAGATATTTATCCGTTCTTGCTGGAAGATTTGTTGTAGTAGTTGATACTCCATTAAATAAAGAAAATGGAAGAAAAGCCATAGTTAAAGGTACCATTTCAAAATGTATCAAAGTGGGGAAAATCATAAAAGAATCTAAAAATAAAGGGAAGGTCTTAATCGAGGATATAATTAAAGCTACAAATGGATGGGAAATTTTCGAAGGAATTATTAAAAAATATGATTGGAAAGATGAAGGTGGATTCCTATACGGTGAAGTTTTTCTTGAAGGTGTTAATAAATGGAAAAATCATAATTTAAAAAGTTGGATAAAAAATGAACATATAATGGTATGGAGGGATAATAAGCCAATAGTTATGCCTCCAGATTTAATGAGTTTTATTTTAGATGATGGGACTGTTGTAACAAATAGCGATTTAAAAGAGGGGATGAAAGTTCATGCCATTGCTGTAAAATCTCCAGAGATTTGGAGAACACAAAAAGGTTTAGAATTATTTGGTCCGAGACATTTTGGTTTTGATATGGATTATGTACCAATTGAAAAATTAATTTCCGAGACATAAATCTTGTGTACTTACTATATTAATAAATTTAACAAAATTACTTATTCAATTCAAATATTAAAAATAATAATGTATTCAATTTTGTTAAATTTATTAATAACATTATTTATTTGTATAATATTCAAATTCCCTTTTATTAGAATGTTTAAATTATTAATGTTACTGGAAGCCGGAATGTTTATATGCATGGGAGCTTTATCATTGTTTAAAAGAGAATTAAGATACGAAAAAGATCTACTTACAGCAAATAAATTTGATTTAAAAATATTAATAGCAGGTTTTCTTCTCTTTTTCTTAATAATTATTATTGATGTAATAACTTTAATTTTCTAAAATTAAAATTTTCCAAGCATTTTAGCTAATTTTACAAGCTCTGGATGTATTACTTTACCTTTATCAAGCAATTGTACATCATCAAGCCATATTGATGCATTTAAACATATTCCATCACAATGAGATTTAGCTTGCCTACCATTTGGTGGCAAAGTTCCTGGATCTACACTACCTATACCCCACTCTATACACCCCCAAACTCTTTCATCTTCTAAAATATTCCCAGATAATATAGCATTTGGATGAAAACCATAACATACATGTGCTAATAAAAACATATTTTCATCATTAAGGTTTTTAAGCCATGATTCAAAAATTGTCGCTTCTATTCCTCCTTCAATCTTTTCAATTTTGCCTTTTTTTACGTATAATTTTATAGGATTCCTTAATAAACCTATTGGTGGTGACAATGATCCATCAAAAACTATTAAACCTTCTATTGATTCGTATATAGGAGCCCAACCAATTTGTCCGATCATGAAATGTGAGCCTGGAGTGTCAGCGTATCCAGATTCATATGTTATTGGTAAATTTGGATCATTTTTAAAGGAGATATCTGTTCCAACCGTAGTAGTGATATGCATATTCTCTGCTTTTCTTGTTAATTCTACTACTTTAGCTTGAAATTTATTAAGTAATTCATAGTTAACTCTACCAATGCATCTAACCATCATATCAGTATTCATTCCAACTAAGCACATATGCCTTAATTTCTTATTTTCTTTTAAAGCAATTTCCCATGGTGTAGAATACAATAACCATTTATTATTAAATTCGACCCATGCATCTGCTTCTTTAAGTAAAGAAGTAAGTGTTTTTAAAGGGATCATTGAGTCTGCTTCTTTACCTACACCAAGAGGAGATGGGATCCAAATAACAATTGGTTTTGCACCAATTGAGAAAGCAACACTAGCTACAGTATCAACAACCTTTGAATCAGATTCTGTATCAGCTGTTATTACAAATTCTTCTCCCTTTTTCAATTTAAACAAATCTTTAACTAGAGTGAAGGCACTTTGAGTTAATTCATATTCATAATAATACGGCAAATTGCTCAACCTCCTATATAAAAAATATTATATTATCTTTATAAAATTTTTTAATCAGTTTTCCTACTTAAAAAGTTAGAAGATATGTTCTATATTGCTGAAAAAGATTTAAGCAAATGTAAACAATGTGGATGGTGCGAAGAAATAGTAGCATGTTCAAGTAGATATATTGGTTATGAAAAGGAATGCATAGGTTGTAAGGCTTGTTATATTGCATGCCCAAATGAAGCTATTAGAATGAAAGAAGAGAAGAAAGAAAGATATGTTAAAATAAAAGTTAATGAAGAAAGTTTTTCAGTTCCAGAAAGAGTGACGATTAAAAAAGCTCTTGAATTTATTGGCTATAAAATTAGTAAATATCCAGGAGAAGGAGATTTATTTGCACCTTGTGAAGTTGGAGGTTGTTATAGTTGTGCAGTAAATGTTAATGGAGAAATAAAACCAAGCTGTATTACCGGAGTTAAAAATGGAATGGAAATAAGAACAGAGTTACCTAAAGATTATATTCCCAAGAGACTTGTTCATGGATGGATGGGACATCCTGTTGGAGGAGTAGGAACACCATGGTGGCTTAAAAGAAAGTATGGATATATAGAAGCTGCTGCTTTTGCTTGTGGATGTAATTTTCGCTGCCCACAATGTCAAAATTGGACTACAACTTATCGTGGAAAAGATATTGCATTAACACCAAAAGAAGCTGCTTTGTTAATGACAGATACAAGGAAAAGGTATAGAGTAGATAGAATGGCAATATCAGGAGGAGAATGCACTTTAAATAGAGAATGGTTAATACAATATATTAAAGAATTAAAGAGGCTCAATCCTGATAGTAAAGCAAGATTTCATGTGGATACAAATGCATCAATACTTACTAAAGATTATATTGATGAGCTTGTAGAAGCTGGAATGACAGATATAGGACCAGACCTTAAAGGCATGTGTATAGAAACTTTCATGAAAATAACAGGAATAAAAGATAAAGAATTAGCAGAAAAATATTTAAAAACAGCTTGGAATGCGTTCAAATATATTGTTGATAAATATAAAGATAAAGTTTTCATTGGAGTAGGAATTCCATACAATAAAGATTTAATATCATTAGAAGAAATTACCAAAATTGGAGATGAAATTTATAAAATTGATTCAGAAGTACAAGTTTGTGTTTTAGATTACAGACCAGAATTTAGAAGGCAAGATATTTCAAGACCAAGATATGAAGAAATGATTAAAATTTGGGAAATTTTAAAAGGAGTTGGCCTTAAAACTGTAATATGTCAAACTGAATTTGGACATATAGGACCATAACGAATTTTATGATTAAAATTTTCTATTTTATAATTTTTAAGATTAATTATCTTTTTAATAAATTAAGCTTTAAATTCTCATTTTACTAATGTCATAACTTGCCCACAACAAACTAATTCTCCGCCACCAACTTTTTTAACTTCAACGACATTACCACAAACTTTGCATTCATAAATTTCTCCAATTTTTTTAACTCTTACCACTATTTTTCACCTTATTTTTATAATAAACATAGATTATTTTTAAAGTTTTTCATAGAATATGAATTAAAAAATGAATTTTCTATAAATTTTTTTATTAGAAATATATCTTTTTATTAGCTAAAAACTGATTAAAAAATTTCTATATATTCGATTTCTAAGAAAGCCCTACTTCTATTTTCTTGAGTTGCATGTCGATATACTTTACCTGGATCCCCTTTCTCTATTTTAAATACTGCATTATCTATCCAAACATCTGCTCTAGTTTTTGTTTCAATTGTTTCAAAACGTATACTTGCAACTTCTTTGTCGTCAATATAAAATTTAATAATTTTTCCCCATTCTATTCTATATAAATGCCATTCTTCGAGATTTATATTTTGCATAGAGGGGTTCATTGAAATTATTTTTACTTTTGACAGTTTCTTAGAAAGTTTGGATAATAAGTATGCCATTATAAATTGATAATTCTTTTTAAAAATTTTTATAGGCTGAAATGTTATTCCAACCTGTGCAAAAAATCCTTGGAATGGATATGTGCCTCGGGATTTAAGATAAATGAACCAAATAGGCATACTTTTATCTAAAACCATGCTATGATTCCAGAAACCCCACCCTGCACTACCATAATGATCTCCTTTAAGTCTAATTTTTGCTTCAAAATTTTTAAAACTCCATAATAAATCATCAAAGAAACCATCAGAAATTTCAGCATTTGAATAATAAAGAGCTTCTGTAGGACCCATATGCATTTTAAGTATACTATTAGATAGTTCAAAACCAGCATAATTATCAATTCTCCAATTCCAATATGATGATTTTTCCTCAAAATCATCTTTAATTCTGCTTTCTTTAAGCACTTTCTCTCTAATCTTTAAATCCCATAAAGCACACATCATAAATTTTTTATTATGTAGTATAATTTATATTTTTATTTAAAAATAAAAATTATTAAAGCGCTAACAAATATTATAATGGTTGAGAAAAAGATTATTATATAATCTCCAATATCCCATTTAATTGTTTCTAATGTTGTACGATTTTTTATTCCAATCTTAAAACCTCTCGATTCTGCAGCATAATCAACTTCTTTTATTTTATTTAATGTTATTATTATTAATGGTATAGTGATTGATACATAATTCCTTAATCTTTTAATTATGTTCCCTTTATTTACATCTATACCTCGAGACCAATATGCATCAAGGATAGATTTCCAATCTTCACTGAACATTGAAATTGCACGTAAAGATAATGATACAAGAAAACAGAAAGTATAAGGAAGCTTTAATTCTCTTAATGCTAATATTATATCCGTATCACTAGTTGTTGATAAGAATATGAGAGCTGCAAAAATCATCGACCAAATTCTAAAAGCAATAGATAAAGCTCTTGGAAAAGTATTTTCTGTTATAAAAGTTCCCCATGGAAAAATAATGTAAACATGCTCTCCAGGAATTTTACTTAAGAGAGTATACATCGTTGTAAGGAAAATAAGCATGAAAGCAAAACCATATAACCATAGCTTTAAATTTTTTAAAGGAACTTTAGCTATAAAAAGGAGCAATATAGTTATTAAAAATATAATGAAGTTAATTTTAAAATCGAGAATTGATAAAGCTAGAAAACTAACAGTAAATACTATCAAAAGTTTAGAAATGGCATTAATAGAAAGAAATGGAGAATTCTCAGGTATATAAAAAAGGAAAGATTTCTTTGTTACCATGATTTTTCTATGCAAACCATTTTTCTACATAAAGTCCTGCTCTTTTAACAAAAGGAGTTACGATTTTCAAAATTGGAGTACCAATCACTGCTACTACGATGTAATTTCCAAGATTCCAACTTATTACTCCAAGCCAAAAAGCTTCCCAGCTAGGAATCCATCCTATGTATAAATTAATTAAATTATAATAAAGTGATCCTGGAATGCTTGAAAGGAATATTCCAGCAATTATATAAATTATCCAATCTTTTAGATTTTTTAATTCAGGATTAGCTTTAAAAATTCTAAAGAAAGCTGCTGGAATAAAAGCTGCTAAGAAATCGCTAACAGCTAAAACTATTCCAAGAGGTAATGGAAACCAACCAGCATAACTTCCAGCAATGATAAGCCCAATATATGCTGCAATTCCACCCCATACACCAAACCATATTCCAAATACAACTTCAAATGCTGTTGCTGGATATAAGGCAGCAACGCCAGGAACTATTGTTGTTGTAATAGCTGCATAAAGTATTAAAATTCCCAAAACCCCTGCCATGATAGCTGTTAGTACTATGTGTAATGGAGTTACTCTTTTTTTAATCTTAAATTCCTTAGTTTCTTCCATATTATTCACCAATAATTTAGATGTATTTTTGAATTTGATGTATAAAAAGCTTTTTGTTTCATTATGAAAATTTTTATAAATTCGCTTTTTCATTATCATGTTAAAATTACACAAACATGGAAAAAAATATTAAGTAGTTCCCAATGAAATATTTTAAAAATATTCATATGGTAATCTAAATGAGTGCTATCGAGTTTAATAACTTTAGTTGGCAATATGCAGGATCAAAAAATTGGGCTCTTAAAGAAATTAATTTAAAAATAAATAATGGGGAATTTGTAGTAATAACTGGACCTTCTGGAGCAGGGAAAACTACTCTTTGTTTATGTATGAATGGATTAATACCTCAAAGAATTAATGGCATTTTAAAAGGTAATGTAAAAATATTTGGTAAAAGCACTTTAGAACATGATATATATGAATTTGTAAAAGATATTGGAATGGTTTTTCAAGATCCTGAAACTCAATTCATTTCTATGAGTGTAAAAAATGAAATTGCTTTTGGAATGGAAAATTTTGGCATACCAAGAGAAGAAATGCGGAAAAGACTTGAATGGGTATTAAAATTAGTTAGAATGGAAGATAGTCTAAATAAATCTCCAATAGAACTTTCAGGAGGACAAAAACAAAGAGTTGCTATTGCATCAATTTTAGTTATTGAGCCAAAAATTCTCATTTTTGATGAGCCGACAAGTGATTTGGATCCTATTGGAAGAAATGAAGTATATTCGGTTATTTCAAGAATAAGAGAGGAAAGAGAAGCAACAATTATTATGATAGAGCATAATTTAGAAGAAGTAGCAACTTATGCTGATAGATTCATATTAATGCATGATGGAAATATAATCTTAGACCTACCTAAAGATGAATTTTTTGAAGAAATTGAAAAAATTTCAGAAATAAGCAAGAATGTTCCACAAATTGCTGAATTTTTTTATATTTTAAAGAAAAAAGGAGTATGGAATGGAAGAATTCCAATAACGCTTAATGATGCTTATGAGGAGTTTGAAAAAATTTATTCTAAAAATCTTATAAAAATAAAAAATTTTCATTCATATAAATCCTTTAAAAAAGATAAAAAATTATTAAATGAAAATAAACCTATAATAATTGTTGAAAATTTATATTATCAATATCCAGATGGCACTGTTGCTTTAAAAGATATAAATCTTAATATAAAAAAAGGAGAATATTTAGCAATAGTTGGTCAGAATGGTTCAGGTAAAACAACACTTGTTAAACATTTTAATGGTCTTCTTAAGCCTACTCGCGGAAAAGTAATTGTTAAAGGAATAGATGTAAGCAGTCCTAAAGTTAGAGAACTTATTAATTATGTAGGATATGTTTTTCAAAACCCAGACCACCAACTTTTCTGTCAAACAGTTTTTGATGAAGTAATGTTTAATTTTAAACAATTAAAAATTAATGAAGAAATTGCTAAAGAGAAGACTTTAAAAATTTTAGAATCTATGGATTTATTAAGATATGCTGAAGAGCATCCTTTCTTTCTTGGAAAAGGACAAAGACGTAAATTAGCTATAGCTTCTGTCCTTTCATTAAATCCAGAAATTATCATTGTAGATGAACCAACTACTGGACAAGATTGGAAAGGATCAAAAGAAATAATGAATATACTTGATAGATTAAATAAAGAAGACAAACGCACAATTATAGTCATTACCCATAATATGAGAATAGTTGCTGAGCATTGTGATAGAGTTATAATAATGTCGAATGGAAGAATAATTTTTGATGGAGATGTTAAAGAAGCTTTTACTTCAGAAAAAATTCTTGAACAAGCATTTCTAAAACCGCCACAAATAACCGAATTTGCAAAAATGTTAAAAAATTATGATTTTAAAGAAGATATTATAACCTTAGAAGAAATGATTAATAATATAGAATTTAAAAATGAGTGACAAATTATGAAAGAAAAAGTTTTAGAAAAATTAAGAGTTTCGGTTATAAATGGAGATATAGAAGCTGCTGAAGCTGCTGCAAGAGAAGCTATAAGTATAGGATTAGATCCGCTCGAAGCAATTGAAGAAGGTTTATCTAAAGGAATAAGAGAAGTTGGGGATAAATTTGAAAAATTAGAATTATTTTTACCAGATATGATACAAGCTGCTGAGGCAATGAGTAGAGCTATAGCAATATTAGAAGAAAAATTGTCTTTTAAAGAGTATTCAGAAAAAGATAAAGGAGTAGTAGTTATTGGAACAGTTGAAGGAGATATACATGATATTGGAAAGAATATAGTGATTGCTTTATTAAAAGCAAATGGATTTAAAGTTTATGATTTAGGGAAAGATGTTCCATCGATTAAATTTATTGAAAAAGCTGAAGAAGTTAATGCAGATGTTATTGCAATATCAGCTTTACTTTCATCTACAATGATAAAACAAGAGGAAATAATAAAAATTCTTAAAGATATGAATTTAAGAGATAAATATATAGTTATAGTTGGGGGAGCTCCAGTTACTGAAGAATGGGCTAAAAAGATTGGAGCAGATGCTTATGGTAAAACTGCGAATGATGGTGTTTTGAAAATTAAAGAGCTCCTAAAAAATAAGAGGTTAAAATAACATGGCTTTAGGGAATTATAAATTATTTGAAATTATTGAAAGAGCAAGAAATGGCCCTCTCATAAAAGAAAGCGAGTTTGAAGCTAAGATACTCCCAACAAAATTAAAGGAATTGGTTAAAGAATATGATATAAAACGTGACCCAGAAATTCTTATACCTTCTGATAATGATTTAGCAGATAGCATATTTGAAGCTGCTTATAATTTAATAATTGATTTAGGAGTTTATTGTAGTGATACTGGAAGAATAATAAAAATATATGAAGAAGATATAAAAGAAGCTTTAAAATCTTTACCTGAAAAAATAATTGTAGGTTCAGGAAAAGAAGTACGAGAAGTAAGCATTAGAAGTATTGAAGATAAAAAGCCTCCAATCACAATAGGTGCTCTTGCTGGTGGAGTTTGTAGTTCAAAAAATTATTTGAATATTCTTACAAGCATTGCTATAGAACCTGAAGTAGATATATTATGTGCTGGATCACTTACTGAAATAGATGGCAAGCCAATAATTAGTCATTCTCCAATAGAAATTCATGCTGCTCAACTTGAAGCACGTTGGATGAGAGAAGCAGCTTCTAGAGCAGGCCGTCCTGGATTATGCTTAATTGGTAGTAGTTTTGAATGGGTTGCTGCTGATATTGCTAGCTTTAATCCAAATTATGGCTTTCGTTCTACAGATGCTGGACTAGCTTGTATAATTTATCCTATGAAAATTTCATTCAATATATTAAGTAAAGTAAAGTTTTATCTCGAATCCGGAAGACCGATTTTTGCTTATTCTGATCAATTAATAGGTGGTTTTACAAGAGGAGCTGAAGAAACAGCTGTTTCTTCAGTAGCTCATCATTTAGCAAATCTTATTATAAATCAAGCAAGCTTTCAAGAATTAAATTGTCAACATATACATTATAATAATAAAAGCAATAGATTAAGTATTTGGTGTCACAATGTAGCTGGACAAGCAATTGTAAGAAATACTAAAATAATTACTCATAGCGAATGTTATGCTTCAGCTGGTCCATGCACAGAGATGATACTTTATGAGGGGGCTGCAGTTGCACTTTCAGTGATATCAGGTGTGCATTTAGGACCTGGGATAGTTGGAAGAGGTGCAAAAGAAGTAGATAAATATACAGGTCTTGAATCAAAATTTTATGCTGAAGCAGGGAGAGCTTTTACTGGAATGAAAAGAGAAGATGCTAATGATCTTGTAAAGGAATTAGTGAAAAAATATGAAGATAAATTTAAAGATCCACCTGTAGGTAAAACTTTTAATGAATGTTATGATATTAAAACAATGAGGCCAATAAAAGAGTGGTTTGAAATTTATGAAAAAGTTAAAAAAGAACTTGAAAATCTTGGTGTAAAATTTTCTTAAAACTATTTTTTAATTTTAAAAGGATTAGAATAAAGTATTAAGAAAGAACACTTATTTCCTATAAAAATTCATTTTTGTATCCTTTTTTTATTCATTTTTTTCTTCTTTTTCTTCTATAGAGTTAAGTATAGATCGTCTATTAATTCTATATTTAAGATGTGTACCTTGGCCAATTCTTTGTAAAATACCTTTATTAGAAAGGCGGGAAAGATATGTCGAGATTGTGCTTAATGATAAGGGTTGACGATATTCTAATAAATAAGCTTCATATAATTCTTTTGAAGAGAAATATCCAAATGGAAAGTATTTTTCTATTACTTTTATTAAACGATCAATTTTATTTTCTTCCTGAGAAAAAATATTTTCTTCTATATTACCTCCATATAATTCTATAAAATCAGCTAATTGTAAAATTTTTTCCCTATTTATCTTACCTTCGAATACTAAAGTAAGTTTATCTCCATTTTCATCTATTAATTCGAAACGTATTTTTTTCTTGGTCAATTTTTCAGCATGATTTTTTCTTAATTATGAAAATTTTAGCGTATCTAATGTGAGGTAATACATAAGAATTATATTAAAATAATTTAGAAAATATTTAAGTTATATTATTAAAAATGTGAAAAATTATTTTTTGGAAAATTTTGGGAAAAAATAAATTTTTATTGGATTTTTTAAAAAATAAAAAAATAAAAGAAGAAGAAAATAATGAAGAAGCTAGAAAAAGGAAAAATTAAGCAAATAGGAAAAGAAAAAGGATTTTTTAACTAAGTAAATACAACATAATTTTTCATAAAATAGTATTATTTTACATTTCAGAAATCTATTTAATCATTTTATGGAAAAATTTAATGAGAATGAAAAAGCTCTTAATACTTTTATTTGTTTAAAGAATATTTTCACAATTTTCACATAAAGTCAAAATGTTTTTTAATTTTTACCCCTATTTTTCCACTGGAATTTTTTCTTTTATTTAAAAATGAAAAGAATTCACAGAATAATAATATAAAAAAAAGTTGAAATAGATAAAAAAACCTTTTTTATTATTTTTGAAGAAATATAATTTAACTAAATTAAACTTTTTGTGAAGAATGTACTTACTTAAAAAAATGGAAATATAAACCCCCATACCCCTTGATTTCCATTGGAAAAAGTTTTTCTTAAAAAATAAACGAAAAAAAGCGATTTTAAAATTTTTAATTATTTTATATAATTTTTTTGATACAACTTATTTTATTTTTCACATCGTAAAAATTTACGAGGCTAATATTTTATGGAAAATAACATTAAAAATAAAAATGAAAATAACTTATTTCAATGGAATTTAAGGGGTCCAGGGGATCCTCTTGAAGAGCTTATTTCTAAAAAACTTGAATTACCAAGTATTTTTATTAATCGTGAAGTATTAAGAGCTGATTATCTCCCCTCTAGATTACCTCATAGAGCTGAACATATTAAAAAATTAGGAGAAACTCTTCTAACAATTTTTAGAGGTTCTAGGCCATCTAACATATTTATTTATGGAAAAACTGGAACTGGTAAAACAGCTGTTTTAAAATACGTTTTTAATCGTTTTTCAGAAGAAGCCTCAAAACGTGGCCTCCCTTTATATTTCACTTATGTTAATTGCAGAATAACTGGAACTGAATATAGAGTTTTAGCTTCTTTATGCGAATCTATCGGTTTGAAAATTCCTTTTACAGGTTTAGCTACTGCCGAAGTTTTTAATCGTTTTAAAACAACTCTTTGTAATCATGGTATATCTTTAGTAATTGGTTTAGATGAAATTGATGCATTAGTTAAAAATTATGGAGATAATCTTTTATATGAATTAACTCGTATAAATGAAATTTCTTCAAATGTTCAACTTTCTCTTGTATGCGTTTCTAATGATTTAATGTTTAAAGAATTATTAGATCCTAGAGTTTTAAGTAGTTTAAGTGAAGAAGAACTTGTTTTTCATCCATATACTGCTATTGAATTAAAAGATATTTTAAATGAACGTGTTCCTTTAGCTTTTAAACCTGGAGTAGTTTCAGAAGAAATTATTAGCTTATGTGCAGCTTTAGCAGCTGCTGAACATGGTGATGCTAGAAGAGCTTTAGATTTATTAAGAGTTGCAGGTGAAGTTGCTGAAAGAAATGGTTCTCCTATTATTAAAGAAACACATGTAAGATTAGCTCAAGGTATAATTGAACGTGGTAGGATTTTTGAAGCTTTAACTACAATGCCTATTCACTCAAAAATCGTATTATTATCAGTTTTACTTCTTAAGAGAAATAATATCGATATAGTCACTTCAGGAAATGTTTATAATGTATATAAAGATCTTTGTAATCAACTTAGTTTAGGACCCTTAACTTTTAGAAGAGTTAGTGGTTTATTATCTGAACTTGACATGATGGGTTTTCTTAAATGTAAAATAGTTAATTTTGGAAGATATGGAAGAACAAAATCTATAAATCTTAATATTCCTATGGATGAAATATATTCTATTTTTAAAAATGATGATTCTCTTTTTTTTCTTCTTGAAAATGAGATTAAAATTAAAAAGATGAAAATTTCATAAAAAATAAAATTATAAAAATATTTATTTTGCAAAATATGAGTAACAATATTGCATTTGAATATTTCTATATTTTACAAATCAATAAAAATGAATTATTTAAAAAAATATTGATTTAATTTATTTTTAACTAAATAAAGGTTAAGTATTAGTTTTTAATAATATTTTAGAATCTAAGCCTGCTCTATAAAGAGAGGCAAAATATAATGGAAAAATCTTCAATGCAAGAAGTTATAGCTTATGTAATAGAATTGGGATATCAATTAACAGAGGAAGCTTTTAAATTATTAAGTGAAACTCCTAATCCTCTGGAGATTATTAAAGAAACAATTGAATATATTAAAAAAAGTAATTTAGATGTAATATTCATTACGGATAAACATATCGAAGAAATTTTAAAAATTGGTAAAAAAACTTTAATTATTCCACCTCTTGAACATATAGAAAAGGAATTTCCTAAAGTAGAAGAGAAAAAAGAAAAGAAAATAATTAAAATTGAAGAATATAAAACTGAAATAGATATAATAAAAAATCCTGGGGAAGATTTAAAAGTTGTTGGTACCATTAAAGATTTTAAAGAGTATTTTTTCAATAGGTATCAAAAAATAAAAAAAATCCTTAGTTCAAGGCCAGATAATTTTATTCCAATTTCTGAAATAAAGAAAATTAAGAATAATGAAGAAGCTTCAACTATTGCAATGATTTATGATAAAAGAGAAACTAAGAAAGCCATAATACTTGAGTGCGAAGATCCATCTGACAAAATCACATTTATTGCACCTAGGACAAATGAAGATGTATATTTTAAATGTGAAAAAATTTTAATAGATCAAGTAATTGGATTAAAAGTAAGACGTGCAAACGATCTTTTTATTATTCAAGATGTAATTCAACCTGATATTCCTATTGTTAATAAAAGTAGTAAAGAAAAGATAGAATTTCCAGAATTGTATGTAACTTTAATATCTGATCTTCATATTGGAAGTGAAAAATTTTGTGAAGAAGCTTTTATGAATTTTTTAAAATGGCTTAAAGAAAGTGATGAAGGCAGGCTTGTTAAATATTTAATAATTTGCGGAGATTTAATAGACGGTGTAGGAATATATCCAAATCAAGAAAGAGAATTAAAATACAAATCCATTAATTTACAATTAGAAAAAGCAATCCAACTTCTTTCAAATATTCCGAATTATATTAATGTAATAATTATACCTGGAAATCATGATCCTGTTAGAAAAGCTTTACCTCAACCAGCATATCCTAAAAAATATATTGAAAAATTTTTAGAAAAAAGAAATTTTATTTTCCTTGGGAATCCATCAGAAATAGCTTTACATAAAAGAAGATTTCTATTATACCATGGCCAAAGCTTTGATGATTTTATTCAATATGTTCCTGGATTAACCTATAGTACTTTAAAAGAAAATATCGATAAACTTCTTGAAGTGATACCATTAACGAGACATTTAGCACCAGTATATGGGGGGGCTGCTTTAACACTACCTTTACAAGAAGATTTACTTGTATTAGAAACTATCCCAGATATATTACATGTGGGGCATATTCATATTGCAGGTATAAAAAAACATAGAGGATTAACAATTGTTAACTCAGGGACGTTCCAAAAACAAACTCATTATCAAAAAGGTATGGGTTTAGATCCAACTCCTCCATCTATTGCTCTTTTAAATCTTCAAGATCTTTCAGTAAGAATTATTTTCTTTGAATAATATTTAAATATTGGTGATTTTTT
>CAZHGP010000015.1:24487-27716 GCA_964532175.1 uncultured Nitrososphaeria archaeon | reverse complement strand
AAATATATTCAAAATAAGAAGAATAAAATTAATGGATTAAATTAATTCATTTGGCACATTGTTAGGAGAAAAAGCTTTTAATGGTTTAATTTTAGCTTGTTCTAATTTTTTAACAACATGAGGATAAAGAAAAACATATTCTTCTTCAATTTCTCTTACTAATTTTTTATCTATTTCTTTTAATCTTTCTAAAAGTTTTTTATAATTTTCTTCTTTAGAAAAAGAAAGCATTATTGAAGGATGACAAGAAACCCCTTCATCCAATAAATTTTTTAATGCATTAAGTTGATATTGAAAAGCTTCAGGTTTTGCAAAAGTTAATTTACTAAATTCTTCTTCATTTGTTCCTTTAATTGAAACTCTTACATGCAAAGATTTAAAATTTGATAAATCTTTAGCATAATTTTTATCATAACCTATTAAAATTCCATTTGTTTCAAGAATAAAATTAAAATCTTTTTGATCTATTATTTCTAAAACTTTAATCAAATGCTTTTTACCAATAGTAGGTTCTGCTCCAGTTATTCTTAATAATTTAAAATTAAATTTTTCTGCAATTTCTATTAATTTTTTCGCAACTTCTTCTGCTGAGTAAAATTTTCCATATTTTTTAGGTTGAGTTACAAATCTCCAACCCCAACAAAAAATACATCTTAAATTACAACCACAAGCATCGCCACTACTTATTCCTCCATAAAATCTAGCAGGTCTAAAGCGCCCATATAATCTTTCATTATTTTTACATACTATTTTCTCAACTTTTTGAGAAAGCTCGATTGGATCAAACATTTTTAATCACTTTTTATTAAGAAGTAAAATATTCTTATCTTATTAAAATATTTAACTAGAATATATTTTTACCATCATATAATTATCTATATCCTTTTTGCTTGAAAAATTAAACTTCATTAATTCTTCCATAAATTATTTAGCAAAATAAAGATTTTACATCACTTAATTTTTTAATTCAATTTTTAAATAATAATTACAATTTTCATTATTAAAGAATAAAAAATTAAAACGTTATTTATTATCTAATCAAAAATGAAAAGAGGTATATTCAAAGTTACAATTTCTTGTTCAAATGTTGCTAATGGAAATCTAATAGTTATATGTGCTATCCCACTATTTTTAAAAGTTATAATTGCTATATTTTCAATTAGTGAATTAGGTTCTATCTTCCTTTCTTCAATTACTTGTATACAAATAGTCTCTTTAGAAAACTTAGGTTTAGTAAATTCAATTTCATATTCCAAATCAGAGCTTATAAGAACATCTGGATGACAAGGTGTAGGTGAAGCATAATTGATTATTTCATTTCCTATATTTCTAATAGTGACTTTAATATTTATTGGTTCATTTTTAGCATAATAATAGCTATCAAATTCTGCTTCAATTCTTACATTATTTTTTTCTGCAATCATTCTATAATTGGTAAAGCTTTTTTTAATTTTATCCATAAATATCATAGAAATAAATGTATGAAAATCTAATATTTCATTAGGTATTTCCTTTTCTGCTGCCCAAGCATCTACCCATTCAAAAGTTTTCCCTCCTATATCAATTTTATAAGTAAAGAAATCGGCTGCTCCCATTTTTGCTTTTATGCTAATTGGCGATATTTTAACAATTTTATCATGAAGATATTTTAATAATTGTGTTAATTTTTCATCAAGTTTTATTTCTATTTTTTCTCCAGTTTTTAAATCCTTATAAACAATTTTTCCATCATTATAAAATTCAATTTCTTCTCTAAAGCCAACTATTCCACCAGATCGTTCATACTTAAAAAGGCAACTAGTAGAAAATTTTGTAAAATATGATAATGAAATTAAGAAAATTAAAGAAGAAATTGTTAATATCAAAAAAGGAATGTACCATTTCATAAAATAAAAATAATAATAACAATTTATAAATTTTTCTTTTTAAAAATAATGGACAAAATGTTCATATTTTTGAACAAATGAAAATTTAATAGAATAGCAATAATTGATATTTTGATTTTATCAAAATCCATACTTTTTTAATTCTTTAATTCTTTCAAAATACCATTTTGCTTCTTCTTCATTTACTAAATGAAATTCAAATGGATGAAAAAGGGGGAGGTTACATAATTGTTCTATTTTTACTTTTATTTTTGCTCTTTCTAAATTATTCTTTGGAATTAAATTCGAAATAATTAATATATCTATGTCACTTCCTCCTACAGCTTCTTCTTTAATTACACTTCCAAATATATAAATTTGTGAATCTGGTAGAAGATTTTTTATTACTTTTGCTATCATTGGCATATATTCCTTCCACTTTTTTATTATTCTTGCTCTTTCAATAAAAATATCAATATATCTTTCCATATTTTAAAACCTCTTTTGCAATATCTACTAAAGTTTTTGCTTCATCCTCTGTATATTCTCTCAGTAAATATCTTGAAGCTATATAAGCATCCTCCATAAGACGAATTTCATTTCTTTTTTCTTCTAAAAATTTTAAAAGTGAATTGTAATTAGTTAATTTTTTTAGAATTGATATTAAGATTGAAATAGAATGAGTCCTAGGATAATCACCTATTTCTTCTAATAAAATTGATTTAAGATGTAATTGTACAGCTTGTTCTGAAAGAAATGAAGCTAAATCGTAATCTTTAGAATTTAAGCATTCTATAGCTCTAAGAAGAAAAGATTTCGCTCTTTTTCTTAAAATCTTTATTTCATCAATATGAGACATTATAAAAAAGAATAAAAAAGAAATATTTAAGTTTATGTACTATAAGAAAGAATTTAAAAAATAGAAAAATAATAATTTGTATAGTGGATTATATTTAAATGTTTTTTAAATATTCTTTATAAGCTTTTCTAGATAATTCGTCTGCTTCTTTATTTAATTCTCTAGGAATCCATACGAACTTTATATTCTTAAATTTTTTTAATATTTCTTTTGCTTCATAATATTTCTTAACATATAATCCTCCATGACATTTCCATTTTCCACTCATTTGATTAACTAAAAGTTTTGAATCAGATTTAATAATTATTTCTTCATTTTGTTTATTTTCTTTTAATAAAAAATTTAAAGCATTTATTAAAGCTGAATATTCAGCTAAATTATTTGATGTCCAAGGTCCTTTTCCTATTATTTTAGATTCTTCAAAAATTTTATTTTTATTTTCATATATAATAAATCCATAAGTAGCTACTCCACCTGGATTATAAGGTTGAGTTAATCCATCAAT
>CAZHGP010000015.1:17009-24387 GCA_964532175.1 uncultured Nitrososphaeria archaeon | reverse complement strand
TAAATCCATAAGTAGCTACTCCACCTGGATTATAAGGTTGAGTTAATCCATCAATGTATACTTCGATCAATTTTTTCCCCTAATTTTTAATTAAATAAAGAACATTCAAATATAAAAAGAATAGGAAGAATTTTTAAATTAAAATTAAAAAGGCTTTGGAAGATTTTTATAGAATAAAAATTATATTAAATATTCATAGAATTCTTTTGGTTGAAGTTCTTTAAATTTATTTGTTTGTTGTACTATATGTTTTCTTATATCAACACAAAGATGACATTTAGAAATATAACCTTCAGGTAATTCTATATAATTATATTCTTTTTTAGCTAATTCGTATAGCATTTTTATATCAGTAACTAAAGCTTTAATAATAGGGTATTCTTCCAAATTTATTCCTTCTTTACATAATAAGTCAAGTTTTCTAGCATCTCCTAAACTAATTCCAGCACAATATCCAGTAATATAATTACAATAATTATCAATATGAATGTGCCATGGTCTAGTTAATTCTTCTTTGCAATATTCACCAAAAAATTCTTTTGCTGGATATTTTCTAAATAAGTGAGATAATTTATAAACTGCTCTTCCCATAGGGATCAATTCAATATAATTTAAACTTTCAAAACTTGCTTTCTTTAAATAATCTTCAAATGATAAAACATTTTTTAAATTAAATTCTTTAAATTGATTATAGAAAAATTCTTGATAAATAATCACATTCTCTTTAAAAATTTCTTTACTTATTTTAATTGCTCTTTCTATTCTTTCAAAAGGAACATATTCTAAAATGAATGGATTAACACTTATTAAAATTCCATCTAATCCCGTATCTTTAAGTTTCATTAATTTTTCTTTTGTTATTTCATCATTTATACACCAAAAACAATTCGTTTCAACAAATTTAGCTGGAATCTTATATTCTTTAGCTATTTCTATAGATTTAAGCAATAAATCAAAATTTAAAAATGGTTCTCCTCCTGTAAAATGTAAGCCATAGTTTATTCCAATTTTATTAAAATATTTAGGATATTTTTTATTAATTTTTAAAGCCAATTGTTTTAGGATTTCTTTTAAATCATTAATATTTATCCAATTATTTTTCCATTTAGGCGAGCAAGCATACATACAATGCTTACATTCGCTATTACATTTATATGAAAGTATTATTCCTCCTGATATTGGTTCATTTATATATAATCTATCCATCTTTTAAATTAAAATTTATTTCAATGAATAATATTAATATTTATTCTAGAAAATCTTCCTATATGGGTTAACCCTTTTTTGGAATCGTAGCTTTTCTCTTATAATAAATATTAAAATCATTGATTTTATTGAATTTTTAAAGAAAAAATTAATATTTTTCCTTTTATAATTTATCTTTCTTTTGAAGTAAAAATGAGTAAGAAAAAGAAAAAAAGCATTTTTGATGAGTTATTTGATTTCTCGATTTTTGATGAATTTGAGGAAATGTTTGAAGAAAGTAGCTTAGGAGAAAGTGGATATTATATAAACGTTACTCAAATAAATGGAAAAACAAAAGTTTATGTTAAAGCAGGTGAAAATGTAGATATAGCTGCACTTAAGCAAGATTTAAAAAGAAGATATCCAGGAGCTGAAATAATTATAGAGGGGGAAAAGCCATTATTAGAAGAAATAAAAATTGAACCAATAGAAAAGAAAGAAGAAAATAAAATAAAAATTCAAAAGAAAGAAAAGAAAACTTCATTAATAGAAGAAATAAAAAATGAAGAAAAATAATTTGATTTTTTAAAAAATATTAAGAGATTTTTCATAAGAAGAAAAAAAGAGAGAAAATCGAAAATTCTAGCTTATATTAAGAAGCTTCTATTCAAAGGAGACTTTCTTCATATAAAGTTTTATAGCTTCATTTAATATTTCTTCATTTATTAATCCATGAGGAGATGGTGTTTCAAATATTCTTTTTGGTATGTATAATTTATTTATATCAAAACCTTCGCGAAACTTAAATTGATATTTTCTTCTAAGTATTTCTTCACCTATTTTATTTAAATCTTCTTCAGAAAAATTATATCCAGAAATTTTTAATGCTTCACTTACTATGTTTGGTTTATAAATTCCTCTTGCAAAAAAGCATATTACTAAGCTTGATAATATTTGTCTCCAACTTTCTTCATTAAAACAATATTCAGCAATTTCTTTAGCTTCCATTTTTTTACCTATATTTTTTTGATCATAAGAATATCCTGCAGAATCTAAATGACTATGTCTAGCACCTGTGATAAATCCTAAATAACCTGCTGGACCAGTATGATAACCAGGCATTTCATTTCCACCAAAAGATAAAGCAAAATCTTTTCCACCATATTTATTTGAAGCATATACTACACCTTTAGCTAAAGCTTCATAAAAATCATTTGATTGATTTACAATATTTCTAACAGCTTTAATATAATTTTCAACATTTCCCCATTTGAAATCTAAACCTAAAGTATGTTCTTTATTTATTAATCCTTTTTCATATGCTTCAGTTGCCCATGCTAAAACTACTCCAGTAGAAATAGCATCAAGTCCTTGAATTTCTACTTCATCTATTAGTTTTAAAAAGTTTGAAGTATCAGCTATTCCAAGCATTGAACCTAGAGAATATATTAATTCATAATCATAAGAAATCATTGTAGTTTTAAAGAAATATGGCTCATCTTCATATGGTTCTCTTAAAGCAGCTAAATGTATACATGCAATTGGGCAATGACTACAAGCAATTCTTCTTCCTAAATAATTCTTAGCTAAATATTCTCCAGAAATAAACTCTGCTCCCTCAAAAAATGCTTTATTAAGATTTTTTGTTGGTAACCCTCCTATTTTATTTAATGGTAAAACATTTTCAGCTGTTCCAAGTTCATGATATTTTTTCATAATAGGAGATTCAACAGCTTCTTTGAATATTTCATCATATAATTTTTTATAAGCTATAGGATCTTTAATAGGGATAGGTTTCTTTCCTGAAATAACTATTGCTTTAAGTTTTTTACTTCCAAAAACAGCACCTAAACCAAGCCTACCAAAATGTCTATAAGTTTCAGTTATTACAGAAGCATATCTTACAAGTTTTTCACCTGCTTTACCTATACGCATTATTGTTCTTATTCCTTCTCCTTTCTCTCTTTCTCTTAATATTCTTCCTACAGTATAACTACTTCTTACACCCCATATTCCAGATGCAAGTTTAAAATCAACTTTATTATTATGTATTGATAAATATATTGGTTCATCACTAGATCCTTTAATTACAATTGCTCCATATCCAGCCATTCTTATACTTATAGCACTTCTACCACCTGCATGACTTTCTCCTAAATTTCCAGTTAATGGAGATTTAAACATAGCAACAGTTTTCGAACAAAGTGGAAATAATCCAGTTAATGGCCCTACAGCAAAAATTATTGGATTATCTGGATGAAGTGAATCTATTCCTTTAGGACATTCTTCATTTAATAAATTTATTGCAACACCAGTTCCACCAATGTATTTACTAAATAAATCTTCTCTATTCTCAATCCAAAATTTTCTTTTTGTAAGGTCTATGTATAATACTTTTGATAAATCTTTATCGAGCAATTTACTTCACCTCTTCCATTTTAATAACATTATATGGACAATAATTTACACAATAACCACAATGAACGCATATTGCTGGTTTATTTGCTTCATCATCCCAAAAAACAGCTCCAAAAGGACATTCTTCTACGCAATGTTTACATGCAATACATTTAGAAGCATTAACAAGAACTCCATATTTCCTACGAATAATAGCACCTGTTGGACAAACTTTAGCACATGGTGGATCTGGACAAGCTCTACAAACTATTACAGTATATCCTCTTTCCACTCCACCTATAGATTTTGCAAGAATCGTTGATTTACTTAAGCCACCTCTTCCAAACCTTCTTGCACATGCAAACATACAGCTTTGACATCCAACACATCTTTCTGAATCAATAACAGAAATTTTCTTAAATATTTTCTCTGTATTAACTATATTCATGTAAATTCTCATAATAAAAGATAGTGGTATGATATAAATTTATACTATATTTTTCAAAAATAAACTTATCTTTTTCCAATCATTTTTCATAATTTTTTCTATTTTAGGATTATAAAGAGCTGCTGCTGGATGATATAATGGAATTATTTTAATTTTATATTCTATTATATCAAAAATTTTTCCATGAATACTACTCATACTTTCAAATTCTAATCCATATTTATTAAAAATATATTGTGTTGAAACATTTCCAAGAGTAATTATTATCTTTGGATTTATAATTTCAATTTGTTTTTCTAAATAGTCTTTACAAGAATTAATTTCATCATCTTTAGGAACTCTATTCTCAGGAGGACGACATTTTACAATATTCGTAATGAATACTTTTTCTCTATTTAAATTAGCTATTGAAAGTAATTCATCAAGGATTTTTCCAGCTTGTCCAACAAAAGGTCTTCCTTGAATATCTTCAAAATAGCCAGGAGCTTCGCCTATAATCATTATAGAAGTATTTATACTACCTTCACCTGGAACTGGATTTTTTCTATTTAAATATAATCTACATTTTTTACATTTTCTTATTTCTTTATTTATTTCTTCAATAGTATTTTTATTAGACATTCTTCTTCTTATTTTATAAAATATATTTCTTTTAAAAATAAAAATTTTTATTAAAAGGGAAATAATATTATTTATGGATATTATAAGGGTAGAAGACTATCAACTTTTAATACTTTCTTGGAAAGATATAATTAAATTAGTTGATAAATTATCTGAAAAAATAATTTCATATTATAAACCGAATACTATTATAGGAGTACTTAGAGGAGGAATGATTATAGCTGATTTAATTTCAGATAATATAGATTTAAAAGAAGTTTACGCTATAGGATGTAAATCATATTATGATATAAATAAAAGGAATATTGTCAAAATATATCATCCACTTACTTTAGAAAAATTAACAGATAGAAAAGTTTTATTAGTTGATGATGTATCAGATACTGGAAATACTTTAGAAACAGCCATAAATTATATTCTAAAACCTAAAGAACCTAAAGAAATAAAAACAGCTACTATACATATTAAACCATGGTGTAAAATAAAGCCGGATTTTTATTTAATAGAAACAAAAGCATGGATAGTTTATCCATGGGAAAGATATGAAACAATAAGATTAATTAAATCAAAAATAAATGATAAAAAAACTTTAAAGAAAATTCAAAAAATATTTAAAGAAAAATTAGGAATAAATAAAGCATTTCTATAATCAAATGATAAAAAATATTAAATATTTATTTTCTTAATTCTGAAATAAATTTATCTTTATCTATTATGTATCTTTCATGAATTCCATAACCTATTTTATTATTTTCCCATAATGCTTCAACCCAAAAAATAAGTTTCCTTCCTTCAATAGATAATAATATTGATTTTATTTCAATTTCAGCTCCTATAGGAGCAGCTTTTACATGATAAATATCTACATGTGTACCTACTGTAGTTTTTCCTTCTTCAAGATAATTATTTGCAAGAATTCTACAAGTTTCTTCCATAAATAATATCATTGAAGGTGTTGAAAGTACTTCAACATCACCAGAACCAAGATGCTTAGCAGAATGCTCAGGCTTAGTTTTTATTTTCCTTTCTAATTTAAGACCAGGTTCAAGATTCCTCATATATTTTCATAATTTTTATTTATTCTTAATATTTATATATTAAGTATTTTTATAATTTCTTTTTGTATTTCTTCTGGTGTTTTTATATTATTAACAATGTAGAAATCTGTTTTTTGAAGCAAATCTTTAAAAAATCTATTTCTTATAGATTGTTTATATTCATTATTTACTAAATAATGTGGATTACAATAGTTTTCTTTTTTAAGAAAATCAAGTGTTTCATCTATATTTGGTTTTATAATTATTCTTTCTTCATCAAATTTTCTAATTAAAATTATGAATTTTTGTAAAGTTGTGAAAGGTACTATTCTATACTTGCCTACTACCCATCTAAGGTCAACTATAGCTCTACCCATATTATCCAATTGAGCATTCTTTAATAAAGTATGATATTCAGGCCACATAGCTGCTACATCAGCTCTAATATAGAAATTTTTCTCGCTACTAAAAGCTAAAAGTGGCATGTCTCCTCTTACAAAAAACCAATCATCTGCTACAACTCTTACTTTTTCTTTTCTCATTAAACCATATAAATGAGTTGTTTTACCAGCACCCGATGCTCCAATAATTGCTGTGCCAATTCCATTAATATCTATACATGCTCCATGTACAGAGTTTATACCATGTTCATCTTCTAATACATCACTAGCTAAACTTAATGCTATTGATTTTATCCATCCATAATAATCAAAATTAAAAAGAAAAGCTGTTTTAGTAAATGGATCATAATAAACACTATTTTTAGGATGTTTATCACTTTCAGTTACATACATTCTTGCATGACTTCTAACTTTTTCAGACATTGAATAAAAATTTCTTCTCCAATTTTCATCTACCCAATTTAAATCTGTTAAAAGTTTTATACAAACACCATATATATCTGCTCTTTCTTCATATAGGATCTGGCTTGGATATTCAGCTAGCATGCGATCTCTTTCATTAATATTTATTATATTAATACTATACATTTTCTTTTATCAAGCCCTTTAATATATAAAAATTGCAATTTATAAATTTTTATGAATACTTTCCTTTAAGAAATTATATGTTCTTTCTCCCTTTTTTAATAATTTAAATAATCCTCTATTCGTTACTTTAGATATGATTTCGTTTTCTTTCATATGATGATCACTAACAGATAGAATTCCATTTGATTTTAATACTCGATGTATTTCTTCCAATACTTCATTTGGTTTATTTAATTCGTGAAGAACATCATAAAGCAAAACTACATCTATACTATTATCCAGCAATCCAGTTTTACAATCAGAATGAATGATTTCTACATTTTTCAATTGCTTTTTTAAAACAATTTTTTGAACCATTTGAATTGCAATTGGATGAGTATCTAAAGCATATATTTTCCCTTCTTTACCTACTAATTCCGTAAGAGGAATAATGTAGCTTCCAGGTCCACAACCATAGTCAAGTACATAATCTCCCCTTTTTATTCCTACTTCTTTAAGAATGTTAATTCTTGGTCTAAAAAAATCACGAAATTTATAGCTAATTGCCATAAGTTTAAAATTAAGATTAGATTTTATTCTTCTATTCATTTTATTTTCCTAATATTCTTTAATATATTTTCTTATATAATCTATAATATCCTATTCTATATAAAAAGAAAAAAGAGTTAGTAATCAAGTTATAATCCATTTAAATTTATTTA
>CAZHGP010000015.1:0-16909 GCA_964532175.1 uncultured Nitrososphaeria archaeon | reverse complement strand
ATATAAAAAGAAAAAAGAGTTAGTAATCAAGTTATAATCCATTTAAATTTATTTATTCATATTCAATAGCTCTTCCTTTAGAAACTTCTTCTTTATACCATTCTTCATAAGATTTGAATTCTGGAAGATTAAATTCAATATCATTAAGATTTTCAATTATTGGATATTTTCCATAAGTTTTTGAAGCTTTTACGAAAGAATGTACATTTATTGGAGGAGTATCTGCTGGAATTTGAGCAAGAAAGAAACTAAGATGCCCATCTCTACCAAGATTATCTATTATTCTTTTTACATAATTTGCAATTTCATAAGGAGAAGAATCTCTTATGAAACTAGCACTGCAAGTTGCTATAATAGGTGGTTTCCAAAATATAGATGTATTTTCTTTTATGAATTCTTTAATTATTTCTATAGGCCATAATTCAGTTTTACCCATTCCCATGAATATTCCTGGCCTTCCAAATAGCGCTTTACCTTCATGATACCAACACCATTTCATAAGTTCAGGATCAAAATTTTTTGGATCTTCTATACAATAATCTGCACTAGCTGCAATAACTACTGTAATCCCTTTCTTCTTTGCTTTTTCTTTTAGTATTCTATTATAAGGAAAAACAAAATTTTCAAGTATTTCTTTATTAACATTTGGTATTGCAGCCCATGCATCCGCGCCTATAGCATAATTAGCGCCAGTTTCTTTCTTTAAAAGCTGTAAATAGGGTATAAGAACTTCATCAATAGCCCATGTTAAAAGTTTATGAATAAATTCTGGATTTTTTCTTATATTTCTTATTACTCTAACATAAGAATGAATTCCACAAATAAAACTAAATGGTGCACAAAAAGCTGCACTTGGTGGATTTCCAGTAAGCTCTTTATATGCTTTTATTGAATCTATTACAAATCTTATTCTACCTTGGTCTATTTTAATTGGAGTTTTCACTTTATCTATATCTTCTGGATTCTTTATTAATGGATCATTTTGATCTATTGATGGCATATGTTTCTTGTTTTTAAGCAATTTCCCTCCAAGAGCTTCAACCTCATAATTGTAAACTTCAGGAGCCATTCCAACAGGTTGTTCAAACCCATACCATTTTGAAACATAAATTTGTATTGCAACACAATATCTTCCATCTTTATAAAAGAATCTTTCAGGATCTGCTTTAGCTACTGTTAATGCATGCTCATGAATTTGAGCGCCTATCACAGGAACATAATCAGGTTTACCAATTGTTGCTGCTACTGCCCTACTACTAGGATTTAATTTAATGAATCTTAATCCTTTACCATAAAGGAAGCCTTTTATCATATCTATTTTTGATGGAGGTACAAAACTCATTTTTCAACACCCATAAGTTTTTTTGCTTTTCTTACAGCATCTATCCCATCTTTCCCCCAAGCATCAGCTCCTATGTTATTTGCATATTCTTGACTTGTTCTAACTCCTCCAATCATTACTTTAACTTTATCTCTAAGCCCTTCATTTTTAAGTGCTTGAATGTAATCTTTTAATGTTACAGCAGTTGTACTCATATAAGCTCCTAATCCAACTATGTCAGGTTTTAATTCTTTAACTTTCTCTATAAATTTTTTAATAGGAATATCTACACCTAAATCATAAACAATAAAACCAGCAGCTTTAAGCATTGTTACAACTATAGATTTTCCAAGGTCATGAATGTCACCTTCAACAGTACATATTAAATATTTTCCAATACTCTTATTTTCAATAATAGAAATAGGAATACTCTTCTCTAAAATTGACATTGCAGATTTGAAAGCTTCAGCACTCATTATTACATCTGGAATAAAATAAATATTTTGTTCCCATAATTCTCCAGCTTTAAGAATGCCTGGAACTACACTTTCATAAATTGCTTTTAAAGGATCTATTTTTGATTCTAAAATCTTTTTAGCTAATTGCTCGGCTAAATCTGGATCACCTTCAATAATTGCTTTTTTAAGTTGCTCTAAATTATTTTCTAAAGATGACATTCTTATGCTTCACCTTTGTTTATAATTTTTTTAGAAAAATATATAAAACTTTCTAAAAATATTTTTTAGGAATAAAAATATTTTTATTATTTTCTAGAATTTCTATTTAAGTAAACTAGTTTTATTTAGTTAACATACACATTGTTCTTTCTTTTTCTATACTTTAAAAATATGTATGTTTGAAATATCATAATTATAAGCATTATAATAATAAGAAATATTAAGATTATTGTTGGAATACCAGCACTAATAAGTATTGGTATTGGCCCTATCATTATTAAAGCTCCTCCACCAATTGTAACATCCTTAGTTGTCATGATAGATAATAAAGAAGAAAAAATAATTATGGCTATGCCAAAAAATATTAAAGAAAAACCAATTATAAATAATTTGGAATTCATTTTCTCACCATATTTTAAAGAAAACCATTAATATAATAAGAGAGAGAACTAGAATTATAGCTAATAAAATTAAGATTTTTGCTGATTTTGGATCTGTGCTTAATATTATTGGTATTGGCCCTATCATAATTACAGCACCTCCTTTAAAATGTTCTTTTTCTGGTTCTTTCTTCATTTTAAGAAGCCCTAAAATAATTGCAAGTATGATAATTAAAAATCCAATCAATATCATTAAAAGCCCAATCAAAATTATATACAACATTTTATAATCTATATTTGAAAACTGATATAAAAACTTATTTCTACGTTTTTTAAATCTATATTATTTAAAATTTTTAATTCTTAATTCAAAGTTAAAAATTAATATTATGAAGTAAAATTATCATGATATGTTAAAACTTATTTATATGCTTAATTATTTTATTTATAAAAATTAAGTTGCTTATTCTAAAAATAAATTGGTTTTATTAAATATTAAAGAGCATATGGTGATTTTATGGAAAAAATTAAATCCCAAAAATGGATGTATGCATTAGTGCCATACAATGCTACTATATTTTTCATAGGAACATTTATCCCTCTTTTCATATTAAAACGTGGAGGGAATGTAGTAGATATAGGCTTAGCCACAGCATTTTATAACTTATCTTTAGTTATATTTTCATTAATTTGGGGAATAGTAATTGATAGAATTGAAAGTAGGAAAATATTATTGGTTTCAGGAATTTCATTAATGACCATTTTCATATTAATTATTTTGAAAGTAGGAAATCCTACAAATATAATTATAATATATGCTCTTCTTGGAATTTCTATAGCGATGATTAATACTCCAATGAACATTCTTATAATAGAAACTTCTTCTAAAAGTAGTTTAAATTCATCTTATAATAATTTTTATTGGTATTCATACATAGGTGGAATGATTGGTCAATTGGGTGGAGCAATATGGATTAATTTTTTAGGTCTTGAAAATTCAATTTATTTTTCTATTTTACTTTCAATATTAGCGCTTGTTAGTTTCATTCTATTATTAAAAGAACCATTAATAACTTTAGAAAGAGAAAATATATTAATGAACTTAAAAGCTTTTTCATATAAGCTTTTACAAATACCTTTATTTTTCATTCGTATACCAAGAATAAAAGATTTTGTATCATTCTTTAGATCAATAAAAATTTTTTTAGAACGTGATTTTTTTATTGTAATGAGTACAATTATTCTATTCTTTGCTTCAGCAAATTTATTTTTCACGTCTTATACACCTTATTTAAAAAATATTGGTTTATTAGATTCAGAAATTTTCTTATTAAGCACATATATAACATTTGTTAATACTTTTTCTTCATTATTTTTAAGAAAAATGAAAGAAGGGGAAGAAATAAATATAGCTAAAAAAGCACTTTATATAAGATTTTTTGGATTCTTTTTAGCATCAACTTTTTCAGTTTTTATTCAAAATAGATTAAATTTTTATACTACGCTAATATCTTTTACTTTTATTGGAATGGCATACACTTTAGTAACAATTCCATTGAATGTTATGTTATTTAAAACACTTCAACCTGAAAAGAAAGGGGAAGAAATTGGTATATTTAGTTCATTGAATGGAATAACAATTTTTATAACATCTTTCCTTTCAGGATTAATTTCAAAAACGTTAGGATATCATATAACTTTTTATTTAGCTACAATTTTAATTTTTATTCCAATAATTCTTCTCCAATACATTAAATAATCATAAATATTTTATCAAACAAAAAGCTTCTTAATGCGATTAAATCCGGAATATGAAGATTTAGTTAAAAAATTTTTTAAAATCATTTTAAAAAACTTTATCTTATAGCTTAAAATCAACATGAATAAGAAAACTCATTGACTATACCTAAAAGCTTTTAATTAAAGAGGGGTTTTTTAACTAAGTATGGATTCATGTAGAAAGTAAAAGTCTCCCTTCTAGAATTATAAAATATTTAAATCCTAAAAGAAGTTTATTTATTTGATCATAGTGATGTCTGAAGTTGCGACAATACTTAAGGAGATAAGGGAAGAGCTAAAAGAAATAAGACTGTTATATAAGGAACTAGTTGAAAAACTTATACCTATAGAAGAGCCATTAAAAGTAGCGACAAGGTTGTAAACGAAAAAGAAATAATGGAAGCTTTAAGCTAACATGTTTAAGATAGAAGCCAAGAGAAGAACATTAAAAATTCTTAAAAAACTTAGTGAAGAAGAGAAGAATAAAATTAAAGAAGTCATAACAACACTGAAAAACGACCTAATACCTTTCAGAAAATTTGATATTGTAAGCTTAAAGGTTACGAAAGTGCATATCGTATTAGAATTGGAGATATAAGAATAATTTATGAAGTAAACTGGAATGAAAAAAGAATATTAATTCATTTCATTGGACCAAGAAAAAAAGCCTATAAATGATGTTTTTCAATCTTTAAGTTCATAAGCTTAAAATGCTTAAAGGTAATCATTTTTTGATTCTCATCATAATTTTAATCTTTTCATTAACTCTTCTTAATAATTTTAGCTTCTATAAGATTTATTCTTTACTAACTTCTTCATAAAATTTCATATCAAGAAAACCATGTCCAGAAATATTAAATACTATAACTTCTTCTTTACCTTTTTCTTTAGCTTTTAAAGCTTCATCTATAGCAGCTTTTATTGCATATGAAGATTCAGGTGCAGGCACAAAACCTTCAGATTTGACAAATAATTTTGTAGCTTTAATTACTTCTTCTTGTTTATATGCAACTGCTTCAATAAATCCAAGATATCTTAGTAAACTTATTATTGGCGCAGCAGCATGATATCTTAAACCTTCTGCATAAACAGTTTTTCCTATATATTCATGTCCAAGGGTATACATTTTTAATAAAGGGGTTTTTCTTGCATGGTCTGCAAAATCATATTTATATTCTCCTTTAACTAAATTCGGTGCTTCAATAGTTTGAGAAGCTATAAATCTTATTTTTTCTTTATTTTTAATCACCTTCCTTACAAATGGTAAAACAAAGCCACCAAAATTGCTACCTCCACCTAAGCAACCTATCATTATTGTTGGTTTTAAATCAATTTTCTCAAATTGTTTTTCTATTTCTAATCCAATTATTGTTTGATGTAATAAAACATGATTTAATACACTTCCTACACAATAAACTGATTTTTCTGAATTTAATACGTCTTCGATGGATTCTGAAATAGCTATTCCTAAAGAGCCGGGATGATTTGGATCTTCTTTTAAAATATTTTTTCCATATTCAGTTTTATTACTTGGAGAAGGTAAAACTTCAGCACCATAACTTAACATTAAAATTTTTCTTTCAGGTTTCATATCATGAGCTGCTCTTACCCAATAAACTCTACAATTTAAATCAAGTAAACTTGCAGCATAAGAAAGAGCTGAACCCCATTGTCCTGCACCAGTTTCTGTTACTACATTTTCTTTACCTTCTTTTTTAGCATAGAAACATTGTGCTAATGCTGTATTAACTTTATGCGAACCAGTTGGAGAATAAAATTCAGATTTATAGAAAATTTTTATATTTTTTGGAAGCTTTAATGCTTTTTCTAAACCAATTGCTCTAAATAAAGGTCTTGGTCTTCCTGATCTCATTAAAAGTTCTCTTAATTCTTCAGGTATTTTTATCCATCTTTCATTAGAAAATTCTTGCTCTAAGCAATTTTTAAGAAAAATTCTTGGTAATAATTCAATTCTTGATGGTTCATCTTTTACATCTTTTGGTTCAGGAAGTTTTTCTGGTAAATCTGGTAAAATATTATACCATTCTTTAGGTAGTTCTTCAGCATCTAAAATAACTTCAATTTTCATATAATTCTTATATGAAAAATCAAATTTAAAAACTTTATATTTAATTTTTTATTCCTGCTTTAAATTCTAAATACTGGAAAATAAAAGGGTTTATTAAAAATTAAACATTGAAATTACTAATTTATTTATTCTCCATTTTTTTTAATCATTGCTAATAGCATACGCATTGGTTCTAATCTTCTTTTAAATGGATTAAAGACTAAACCTAGTATTTCTAAAGTAACAACTCCTAAAAGAGCTTCATCATCAGCTTCTCCTAGTATAACTGGAGTATGTGCTTCTCCATATGGTAATATAATATAGCACTCTGAAACTTTTCGAGTGATTGTTCTTCCATCTGCAAGAGTGAAAACATGTTCACGCATTGGTGAAAGTTCTATAGCTTTCCATACTTTTTCTGGAAGAAGTGTATAAGTTGCTCCACTATCAATAAGAAAACGTACTTGTTCTTCTTTACCAGTTGGCCCTCTTACTTTACCTTCAATATATGTAATACCCATCTTTAATCTCCTATAATAAATTGATTTTCCATTATTATATTTTATTTTTTCTTTTTAAGAATATTCTTAGTTTTCTTAAATTTAAGCTTTTTATTATCCAAGGCTAAAAATTTATTTTATGTATTTATTGATTAATCTTTAGAAGATTAAAATTTTAAAAATTACTCTTTTAATTTTTTGCCAAGTTCTTCTGCCCATACTTTAATTTTCTCGATATTAAAATTATTTGCAATATTAAAACCTATTATTCTTATTCTTCCTCCAAAAGCTTCAGTAGCAATAGGCTTTATATGAGGGTATTTTTCTAAAATATTTTTAATATATTTTTTAATAGCATTTTCATAACTTTTAGGAAATCCAGCTTCAAGAGATAAAATGAATATTGCTACTTTTTTATCTTTAAGATCTTCTTTCTTAAGAAAATTTAAAGCTTCTTTATATACTCTTTGTGCTCTAACTCCACTCCCAATTATAATATTTTTATATGATGTAATATCAGGATTTGGATTTTTCTTAAGATTAATTAAATCTACTTTAAATCCATGTTTCTCTTGTAAAATACTTGCAATAATGTGAGCAGCTTCTTCTGTTGCTCCTCCTTTTGTTACATAGGCAATAAGAGTTTCATTATTAGACATTTTCTTACATTCTATTTTAATAATTCTTCAAGCCTTTTATTTACTTCATTCCAATTTACAATATTCCATAAAGCATTAACGAATTTTGCTCTATCATTCCTATAATCAATATAATATGCGTGTTCAAAAACATCAAAAACCATAAGAATTCTAAATGTAGGATAAACATTAACATTGTGTTTCTCTATTTGCATAATTATTGGCCTACCAGTTTGTTTACAAAAGGCTAATGCTCCCCATCCTGAACCTTCTACACTAAGAGTTGCTTGAGTAAATTCTTTCTTAAATCTTTCAAAACTACCAAATTCTTTATTTAAGATATCACTTAAAGTTCCTTCTGGTTTTTCGCTACTTTCACTAGCTGGAGTTAAATTATTCCAAAATAGAGAGTGTAATAAATGTCCTCCTATATTAAATGAAAGTTCTTTTAAAGTAGATTTCATATCTATATCAATATTATTTTTTCTCGCATCATCTATTCTTTGAAGAATTGAATTGGCAGTATTAACATAACCTTGATGATGTTTTTCATAATGTATTTTTAATTGTTCTTCAGAAATGTATGGTTCTAAATCTGAATATTTATAAGGCAATTTTGGTAAAACATAAAATTTATTTTTCTCCATATATCATCATTTTTTTATTGCTTTTTCAAATATATATACTTTTAGAAAAACAAAATTAAATTTCTATTCCTAATAAAATTCTTACTAGAAAGCCTATTAAGAAAGATAAAGTAGCAATTCCTAAACTAATAGAAATCATTTCTAAAAATCTTTTCTTAAATGAAATATCTTTTGCTATAGAAATATAAAAAGTAAAAATAAAAATAACTATCACAGCATTAAAAATTGTAAAAATAAGAGAAAAATATGGATTTATGAAAATTAAATATGGAAAAATTAAAAATAAAACTGTAAATATATAAGCTATTCCTGTATAAATTGATGCTTTTAAAGGTTCTCTAGATCCTTCTTCTGCTTTTGTAGATAAATATTCAGATGCAGCCATAGAAAAAGAAGCTGCAATTCCAGCAATTAAACCAGCTATAGCAATTAAGCTTGTATTTTGAAGAGCAAAAGTTAATCCAGCAAGTGTGCCAGTAAATTCTACAAGCGCATCATTCAATCCAAGAACCATAGAACCAACATACTTAAGTTTTTCTTCTTCAATTAAATTTAAAATTTGTTTTTCATGCTCATTTTCATCTTTTTCAATATTTTCAGCAATTGGCATATATTTAGAAATTTCTTTATATTTTATTTGAGCCATTTCTTCCCCTTTCTCCATTAATTTTAATCCAAAAGTTATTCCGAAAATTTTTGAGATTAAAAAGTATTTCCATATTTTCAATTTATCTGGTTTTACTTCTTCTTTACTATATTCTTTCCATAAATTGTAATGCTTCAATTCTTCATTTGATATATTTTCTAATATTTTTTTATTATTAGCATCTTTAATTGAATTTGATAGCTTTTTATAAATAAAATATTCACTAATTTCACTTTTTTGAATATTGATTATTTCTTTCTTTATTTTATCATTTAATATCATTTAAAGCCACTTTTTTAAATATTAATTTTATAATCATTTATATATTTAAATTTATTTTAATCTATGAAAATGCTACATCAAGAGCCATCATTATTACAAAACCAAAAATTGCATTAATAGTAGCAAAATCTGTATTTCCATGCATTTGAGATTCTGGAATTAATTCTTCAATTACAACAAATATCATAGCTCCTGCTGCAAAACTTAATGCATATGGAAGAATAGCTCTAGAAATTAAAACAAGAGAAGCACCAATAATACTTGCAATAGGTTCAACTATTCCAGATAATTGCCCATACCAGAAACTCTTTAATTTAGACATACCTTCTCCTCTTAAAGGCATTGATACTGCTATTCCTTCAGGAAAATTCTGAAGACCTATGCCAATAGTTAATGCAATAGCCCCTGATAAACTAGCAGTTGGAATACCATATTCAATAGCACCAAAAGCAACTCCAATTGCAAGTCCTTCAGGTATATTATGTAATGTTACTGCAAGAATTAAAAGCATAGTTTTTTGCCAAGTAGTTTTAATTCCTTCAGCTTTATCAATTTTATCATATAAATGTAAGTGAGGAATTATTTTATCTAAAAACCATAAGAAAAATGATCCTATTAAAAATCCTATTACTGCTGGAATCCAAATAAAGAAATCCATATAAATTTCTTTTGCTAATTCGATTGATGGAGCAAGTAAAGACCAATAACTAGCAGAAATCATAACACCAGCTGCAAATCCAAGCATTCCATCAAGAATTTTTCTATTAACATTTTTTACTGTAAATACAATAGCTGCACCTAAAGCTGTAACGAACCATGTGAATAATGTTGCAAGAAATGCTTGTAAAATTGGATTAAAATTCTCTATCAAAACTTTATCACTTCATATTCCATTCTCAATTTCTTAAATTTATTTTTATTAAAATCATATTAAAAACTATTTTATTTTAGAAATTATAAAAAAAGGAGAATAAGATAAGACTTATTAGGAATTTATTATATAATTACAAATTAAGATTGAGCTTAAATAAATATTGGGAAAAGAGAAATTTTGAAAAAACATCTGAACCAAAAGGAGAAATAAAATCTGGAGAGGGAAGAATTTATGTTATTCAAAAACATGCTGCTAGACGTTTACATTATGATTTACGTCTTGAAATGGATGGTGTTTTAAAAAGTTGGGCTATTCCTAAGGAGCCGCCAATTTCAATAGGTATTAAGAGGTTAGCTGTAGAAGTTGAAGATCATCCAATTGAATATGCAAATTTTGAAGGTTGTTTTGAATTTTATACAAAAGTCATAACAGAAAAGGGCAATTTAAACATAGGTAATATAGTTAATGAAAAAAAGAAGATAAAATGTCTTTCTTATAATTTTAAAACGCATCAATTAGAATGGAAACCTATTATAGGCTGGTTTTGTAATGGCAAAACAACTAATTTCTTAAGAATAAGAGTACCTGGTCAATATGGTGGAAGACGTATAATTACAGTTACACCTAATCATAAAATATTTACTCCTAATGGTATTAAATTCGCTAAAGAATTGAAAGTTGGAGATAGTATTTTTGTTCCTGGGATAAAGTGGAGTGATGAACAACTTCAAGTTTTAATAGGGACTTTGCTAGGAGATGCACATCTTGAACTTTCAAAGGAAACAAAAATCCCTTGCTATCAACTAACCCATAGTAATAAGCAAAAAAGCTATTTAGAATTTGTAAGAGATATACTTGCTCCTTATGCAAAAATCCATAAAAGAAAAAACTCTAATTCGTGGACTTTTCGCTTCACTCATGTTGGTCTAGTTAATATTTATCCTAAATTTTATAGAAATAAAGTAAAGATGGTAAGTGAAGAAGTACTTTCACTCTTGGATGAACGTGGATTAGCAGTATGGTACATGGATAATGGACATCTTTGGAATAAATATGTCGAATTTTCTACACAAGGTTTCACAAAAGAGGAAAACAATCTTATTGTAGAATTCCTAAGAAAAAAATGGCAAATAAATGCTAAAGTTTACTATAAAAAAAGAAAAAAAGGTGGTTATATACACTTCATTCATTTAGATAAAATAAGTTCTATGAGATTCCTTACATTAGTAGATTCTTATATTTTACCAGAACTTCGTTATAAAACATATCTTAAATCATGTAAGTTAAAATGGAAATTTGAAAAAGGTAAAGAGGATATAATACCAGTAAAAATAGTTTCAATTGAAAAAGCTCCAAGACAAAAAATTCGAAGTCAAAAAATGTATGACATACAAGTTGAAGGAAATAATAACTATTTTGCTGGTTCTATACTAGTATCCAATTCGATACCAGAAGGAGAATATGGAGCTGGAACTGTAGAAATTTGGGATAAAGGAAATTATAGATTAATAGAAAGAAATGAAGATAAAATTGTTATAGAAATAAATGGTAAAAAATTAAATGGACTTTATGCACTTATTAGAATGAAGAAATCAAAAAATTGGCTTTTCTTTAAAAAGAAATAATTTAAATATTTTAAAAAATTAAAGCTTTCAAAAAATAGTAAAGCTAGAAGTAAGCTATACTTTAATATGAATTTCAACTTCTAATTCTTTTGCAACTCCTAATGATTTTTCATCAGCATATGGAGTTATTATAATTAATCTTGATGGTTTTCTTCCAGCTATTTTTTCATAAAGCATAGCTTTTTTCTTAAAATTTTCCACATCTAAAGCTCCTACATATGGTAAAAATTCCATTAAAAGTATATTTTTATTGTATGAAACAATATTCGCTTCTATTTGACTTGGATAACCGTATACTATACCTTCACTATCATAATAAACCCATTTTTCAATTTTTAAACCAATTTCTTTATCAAGAATTTCTCTTAATTTTTCTTTTAAAGCTTTTTCACTTATTAAATCCCAATACATGTTTAAATTTGATAAATTTCTTCTAAAACTTTCGAATTCTTTATCGTATTTCTCAAAGCTTTTAATAGTATTAATTGTATCTTTTCTAATTCTTTCAAATTCTATATCATATCTTTTAAGACTCTTACTTATTTCTTCCCTAAGTTGTTTTAAATTATTATCATTAGCTTCAAAATTTTTAATTATTTCTTCTCTTATTTTCATGAGTATTTCTCCATGTTTATCAAGTCTTCTCATTATTTCTTCTAAACCAATAAGTCCAGTAACAGCATGACGAAATTCAATATCTTCTTTAAGTAATCTTAATAATCTTTCTTTAAATTCCGTATCCCTTAACATGCCTATATTATATCATTAAAAAAGTATTATATAAAGTTATCTTATTTGAAAAAACAATTATTTCTTCAAAGTTTTATAATTAATTTTTTGGGAGCTTTTTTAAATATGAAATTTTTAAAAGCAACCTTATAATTCTTATTAATAAAGAATCTTATTATTTGGTGAATAAAACCATTGAAATACTATATAGAAACTTATGGCTGTACTTCAAATAAATCTGATTCAGAAATAATAGAGGGGATTCTATTAAGAAATGGTTTTCAAAAATCTAATATTGAAGAAGCAGAAATAATAATTATTAATACATGTGGTGTAAAAAAGCCTACTGAAGATAAAATTTTGAATAGAATAAAAAAATTATCTTCATTAGAAAAAAAGTTAATTATTGCAGGATGTTTACCAAAAATTGTTTTTGAAAAAGTAGTTAAAGCAGCTCCAAATTTTTCAGCAATAATAGATCCTTTTTCAATAGATAAAATTTCTGAAGTATGTTTAAGAGTTTTAAATGGAGAAAAAGGAATAATTGTTTTTTCAAAAAAATCTCCTATAAAACCTTGTTTACCAAAAAAACCTTCAAGTAAAATAATAGGAATAATTCAAATAGCCGAGGGATGCACTTCTGCTTGTAGTTATTGTTGTGTTAGATTTGCAAGAGGAAGATTACAAAGCTATCCTTATGAAAAAATATTAGAAGATTTAAAGAATTTTATTAATAATGGATATAAAGAAATATGGCTTACATCTCAAGATTTATCTGCATATAATTATAATGGATATAAGCTTCCAGATCTTTTAAATGAAATAAATAAAATTCCTGGAGAATTTTTTATAAGAATTGGAATGATGAATCCAAGAACAGTTTTACCAATTTATAAAGAATTAGCTATTTCTTTTAAAAATGAAAAAATATTCAAATTTTTGCATTTACCAATTCAATCAGGCTCAAATAAAGTTTTAAAAGATATGAATAGAGGATATACGATTGAAGATTTTAAAAAAATAGTTAATGAATTTAGAGAAAAGAATAATGATTTAACTCTTTCAACAGACATAATAGTTGGATTTCCAACAGAAGATGAAAATGATTTTGAAAAAACAATAGAATTAATTAAAGAAATAAAACCAGATATAATAAATATTTCAAAATTTTTTCCAAGACCAAAAACTCCTTTAGAAGGAAAACCTACTTTACCATTCGAAATAATTAAAAAAAGAGCTAAAGAAATTTTTGAATTATCAAAAAAGATTTCATTTGAGAAAAATATGAAATATATTGGATGGATTGGAAAAGTATTGATTGATGAAAAAGGTTGTGGAAATACTTGGATAGGTAGAAATATTTCTTATAAGCCAATAGTAATAGAATCAAATAAAAATTTATTAGGAAAAATAATAGAAGTTGAAATAGAATCTGCTAAAGCAACATACTTATTAGGGAAAATTCTATAATGGCATGTCTAAAAATAGCTTTCTAACCTTTTCATTAAGAGGTATCTAGCAAGTAGTGGAAATCACTACTAACTAATTTATTTTATTCTCAAGATCGAAAGCCTTCTATAATAAAAACTTTATTAAGCAGTAGATGCTAGCTAAGTCAAGTTAATAGGTGTATTCATGATTCATGAAAGGAGAAAGCGTGTATATACCAGATATTTCAGCTATAGAGACAAATATATTGTCTCGTTTGATTAGTGATAATAAGGTTCATGGAAAAATTTTGATTCATAAAGCAATTCTTTCAGAATTTGAGAAAAAAGCAGCTAGTGGCGATGATTTAGGTTTAAAAGCTTTAAAAAAGCTTAGAGAAATAGCTAAGGAAAAAGGAATAGAAATAGAATTTGTAGATAATGAAGAAAAAGAAATAGATTTTAAATCAGCTATTAGAGAATTAGCATTAAAGAAAGATGGATATCTTATTTCTTGCGATCCAATAACTTTAAAAGTAGCTGAAGCAATGGGTATAAAAGTTCTTTTTGAATTACCTGAAACAAAATTGAAACTTGAAGAATTCTTTACTGAAAATGTTATGTCAGTACATTTAAAAGAAGGTGTAGTACCACGTGTAAAAAGAGGAGTTCCAGGAAGATGGATTTTCGAACAAGTTGGAGAAAAAGAAACAACAAGAGAAGAATTAGAATCAATAATAGCAAATATATTAGAAAAAGTACAAGTTTCTCAAACTGGAAGTGGTTTCATAGAAATTAATAAAGGCGGAACAATGATTATACAATTGAATGATATTAGAATTGTAATAACTAGACCTCCATTTTCTGATGGATTAGAACTTACAGCTGTAAAACCTATTGCTAAACTTAATTTAGAAGATTATGGCTTACCAACAAAACTTATTGAAAGATTTGAAAAACAAGCTGAAGGAATTCTTATTGCAGGTGCACCTGGAATGGGAAAAACAACATTAGCTCAAGCATTAGCAGAATTTTATAGAAGTAAAGGTAAAATTGTTAAAACTGTTGAAAGCCCAAGAGACTTACAACTTCCATTGGATATAACACAATATTCTAAAAGTGCAGCAACTTCAAGTGAAATACATGATGTTTTATTATTAAGTAGACCAGATTATACAATTTTTGATGAATTAAGAAATGATGAAGATTTTAATATATTCATGGATTTAAGGCTTGCTGGAATAGGAGCTATTGGGGTTGTACATGCTACTTCTCCAATAGATGCAATACAAAGATTTGCAAATAGAGCAGAATTAGGAGTAATACCATCAATAATAGATACAGTAGTATTTATGAATATGGGAATAGTAACTAAGGTTTATACAATTGAAACAACTGTTAAAATTCCACATGGATTGAAGAAATATGATTTAGCTAGACCAGTAGTAGTTGTAAAAGATTTCTTATCCGGAATACCTGAATATGAATTATATGTTTTTGGTGAGAAATCTTTTGTTGTTCCAGTAAAAGAGAAAGAAAAAGAGAAAGTACCAAGAATAAAATTTTTCATAGAGAAAACAATTGAAAAATATATACCTGATTATGAAGTAGAAATAAAAGAAGATGTAGTAACAATATATATTCCACCAGAATATTTCTCTATTTTTTCAAAGAAAATTAAGAAAAAGCTTGAAAAAATAAGGAAAAGATACGAAATAGCATTTATAGACGTTAGACCAATACAATAGTAATTAATTAAAAAGTAACTTTTTTTCCAAATAAAGCCAAAACAATTCAACTTAAGCTAATTTTTATATATTGTATTAATCATAATCTTTATAAATAAGTCTTTTTTATAATATTTATTGTATGTCTATTAAAAATACAAGAGCTTATGTAGGTAGAATTAAAATTAGAAGTATTGCACGTATTGGAAGAATTAAGGTAATTGATTATGGCAGTAAGACTAAAATTAAGAATAAAAGTAAATGATAAAATTATCGAAACAATAGCATTATTAAATAGTGGCTATGAAGCACCAGTTCCACAATTACTTATACCTATAAATATTGCAAAAGATTTAAGAATTTGGCCTCCTGAAGAAACTATTGAAGTAACATTGGATACTGCTGGTGGACCTTTAAAAGCATGGCATTATACAAAGAAAGCATTAGTTAAAGTAATAGCTGAAGATATTGAATCTAAGGAAGTATTAACGGATTTAATAATATCTCCTTTAGCTGATGAAGCACTTATTAATGATATGTTAGCTGAAGAATTAGAAATAGCAGTAGAATCTTTTGGTAAAGGATTATGGAGATTTAGATGGGAACCTAAAGAAAAACTCAGAAAGACAGAAAGAAAATAATGTAATTTTATCATTGCTTTTTTATAAAAAATATTTTTATTTAATCAGATTTTTCATTAAATTTTAATCAATAAATCTATTTAAGAAATTTCTTCAATACTAGCTCCTTTTTTAATAATTTGCGAGGAAATTTCTTCAATAGCTTTATTTATAATTTTTTCCCCTTCATTAATTTCTTCTTTCATTGTTGAAAAATGAAGCTCTATTAATGATGTACCTTCTCCACGTTTTGGATGAGATTTTATATATATTCCAGGATTATTTTTCATAGCTTGCTCAATTATAGGAGATAAATCTGATTCTGCTATACCAATTAATCTTAAACTTTTCTCAATAAATTTAAGTTTAGATTTTTCTTTAATTCTTGGAAGGATACTTTCTTCAAAAATTGCTTTCATTTCATCTGGTACTCCTGGTAAAATGTATATTTCACAATTGTTTAAAAAAAGATATACTCCTGGAGCAGTTCCAACAGGATTTGGTAAAGGTTTACTTCCTTTTGGAAGAGTTGCCATTTTAATTCTATAAGGAGTTAATTCTTTATGTTTAATAATCCCTTTTTTAGCTAATTCTTCAACTTTTAAAGATACCATTTGTAATGCTTCTTCATTTAAAATTAATTCAAGATTGAATGCATTAGAAAATGCTTTAAGAGTCATATCATCAAAAGTAGGTCCAAGTCCACCTGTTGTAAAAATATAATTTGGTTTTCTTAAAATTGCTTCATTTAAACAATTTGAAATTTCATTTAAATCATCTGGTACAACTGTAACTCTTCTAACATTAATTCCTAAACTAGTTAAACGTCTACAAAGCCAGTGAGCGTTGGTATTTAATACTTTACCTATTAAAAGCTCATTTCCTATTGAAATAATTTCAGCAATCATCCTATAACACTTAACTAAAATAAATTTAGGATAGAAATAAGTTTTTAGTTAATAATAAAAA
>CAZHGP010000014.1:0-29626 GCA_964532175.1 uncultured Nitrososphaeria archaeon | reverse complement strand
TAATTTAGCTTTAAGTATTCCACAAGTATCTCCTAGATTGTTTTTGTCTTGGTGTGAAGCAAATCTAAATATATTGTCAAAATAACTTCTATTTTATTTGTTTTTCCTATTCTGCTTTTTATAAAGAGAGCACAAGAAAGCTCAATTTTAATTGAAAATTTGCGATTACAAACCTTAAGAGATTAGGACAAAAGTATTTAAAAAACTCTATTTTAATTTATTATGTATACGCAATGGATTTCACTTATATAAAAGTAAAAGTTACTAATCCATTAAATCTTGAAAAATCAGAAGAAGTTGACTTACTAGTGGATAGTGATGCTATCTTTACTTCAATACCTCGTGAAATTTTAAGAAAGTTAGATTTAAAGCCTATTGATCGTGAAAAACTCAAGGTTTATGGAGGTACAATAGTTGAAAGAGAAATTGGATGGGCTTTAATTGAGTATAGTAGTAAGCGAAGAGTAGTGCCTGTGATTTTTGGAGAGAAGGAAGATACTTCTGTACTTGGAGTAACAAGTTTAGAATCTTTAGGCTTTCAAGTCGATCCTATAACTAAAAAGTTAAAACCAATAGAATTTTTAATGATATAATTTATTAAATTTTAAAATTTATAAAAGTAAAAAAAATAAATATTTTAAATAATTAATAATTAAAAATGTTTTAGAATAAGTGGTTAAAAATGTCTGAAACCATAAGGTCTTTTATTGCAATAGATATAAAAAAGAAAGAAATAATTGATAAAATGGTTAAAATTCAAGAAGAATTATTATCAACTGGAGGAGATATAAAATTAGTTGAAAAAGAAAATCTCCATATAACATTATGGTTTTTAGGAGATGTTTCTCTTCAAATACTTAAAAAAATTTTTGAAAGTGTTGAGAAAGTAAGCTTTGAACCATTTAAATTAACTCTTTCTAAAATAGGATATTTTCCAGGTGGAAATAGAATTAATGTAATTTGGGTTGGAGTTCAAGATGAATTATATAATTTAAGAAAAATATTTTATCAATTATCTGAAATACTTGATCCATTAGGTTTTAAATTAGAAGGGAAAGATTTTACTCCACATGTAACACTTTGTAGAGTTAAATCTTCTAGGAATAAAGATAGATTATTAGATAAAATAAAAGAGTTATCAAATATAGAATTTGGAGTTGAAGAAGTAACAGAAATATTTATTAAAAAAAGCACATTAACTCCTAAAGGTCCAATTTACGAAAATATTTACACTATAAGAGGAAAGAAATAATGGATAAGTATGAGGAAATTATTGATTATGTTTTAAAGAAAGTTAAGCCATCTGAAAAAGAAATAGAAGAAGTAAAATCTTTAGCTTCAAAAATAATCAATAAATGTAAAGAAAAATGTATTAAAAATAATTTAGAAACAGAAGTAATACTTAGTGGTTCAACTGCAAAAAATACTTGGCTTAAAAATTTAGGAGAAATAGACATATTTATTTTATTTAATAAAAATTTAGATGAGAAAAAAATTGAAGAATATATTATTAAAATAGGGAAAGAAGTTATAAAAGATTTGAATGGAAATTATAGATTAAGATATGCGGAACATCCATATGTTGAGGGATTTATAGATAAATATAGAATAAATATTGTAGCAGCATATAAAGTTCCTAAAGGAGAATGGAAAAGTTCTGCTGATAGAACACCATATCATACAGAATATGTTAATTCTAAAATTAATGATTATTTAAGAGATCAAATAAGAATTTTAAAAGCATTTTTAATAGGATGTAAATTGTATGGTGCAGAAATAAAAATTGGAGGTTTTAGTGGATATTTAGCAGAATTACTTATAATAAACTTTGGTAGTTTTATGAAAGTTATAGAAGAAGTAGCAAAATGGAAACCAAGAGTATACATAGATATTGAAAAATTATTAAATGAAGAAGAAGCTTTTAAAAAATTCCCTTATAATCCATTAATAGTAATAGATCCAGTAGATAAAAATAGGAATGTAGCAGCAGCTGTTACAAAAACAAAATTTTCTGAATTTATTATTTCTTCTAAACTTTTTCTTAAAAATCCTTCAAAAAAATTCTTTTTCAAAAAGAAATATAAAATGAAAACTATTAAAGAAATAATTGAAGAAATAAAAAAGGAAGAAAGGAATATTTTAGCGATATCTTTTATTGAGAAAGAGAATAAGCCTCCAGATGTTTTATGGGGAGAATTATTAAAAACTCTTAATGGAATAGAAAAATTTATGAATAAAGAAGGTTTTAAAGTAATTAAATGTGATGCTTGGAGTAATAATAAAGATTGCTTGCTTTTATATGAATTACAATCTCTTAAACTTCCAAAAAATTATAAACATATAGGTCCACCAGTATATATAAAAAATGCTTTAGATTTTATTGAAAAGAATTTAAAAAATAAAGATACTATTTCAGGACCTTGGATAAGAGGCTATAGATTATATGTAGAAAAAAAGAGGGATATGCAAAATGCAAGAGAAATTTTAATTGAAAAAATTAGGAAAAATGAAGTCTCTATAGCAAAAGGATTACTACCTAAAATATTAAAAGGAAAAATAATCGAGAGAGTAGAAGTAGCACGTTTATGCAAAAATAATATTGAATTAAGAGAGTTTATAGATAATTTTCTAAAAGGAAGAGCACCATATATATGAGCCATGTATCAATAAGTTTAAATGAATTGTTAAAATGTAAAGATGAACGCTTCTTAAGAATTATATGTTATCCTATAGTATCAAATGAGTGTCTTCAAAATAGAATAAAAAAATTGGAAGAACTTGAAATTGATGAAATAATTTTTAATAAAAAAGATAAGAACATATTTCCAATTGGAAAAGGATGTAAATCAATAGTTGTTTTAGTAAAAAGGAAAGGAGAATTATTAGCTGCAAAAATATTAAGAGTTGATTCTTCAAAAGAAGATTTATTACATGAAGCTGAAATGCTTAAATATGCAAATAAAATTAGTATAGGACCATTATTCATAGCAGCAAATGAATTAATTATTCTAATGGAATATATAAAAGGTTTAGAAATGAGAGAGTGGATTCTTAATCTTGAAGAAAGTAAAGTAGAATTATTGAAAAATGTTTTAAAAAATTTATTAATAGATTGTTATAAACTTGATAAAGCTGGAATAGATCATGGAGAATTGAGTAATGCAAAAAAACATATTATTATAAAAAATAATCTTAAACCAAGACCAATAATAATAGATTTTGGAAAAGCTAGTTTAAATAGAAAGCCATCAAATGTATCTTCTATTATTAATTATTTATTTTTCTCAGGAAGTCTTTCATTAAAAATTTGTAGAATGCTTTCTATATCCAAGCCTCCAATAGAGATTATTAAAAAATATAAAAAAGATTTTTCTGAAGAAAATTTCTTAAAAATATTAAAAGAAATTATTGGAGAAGAAGCAACTTTTATTTAATTTCAACTTTTATTTTTTTAGCTTTCTTTTTATTTGATATTTTTATAATTGAAGATAAATCTTCTGAACTTATTTGTTTTAATTCGATATATTTATTTTTTTCAGCTTCTAGGATTATTTTTTCACCTTTTTCGCTTCTAGCTATTACTGTTGACCATCCTTCAGGAGAACCTACCCCTCCAATAGATATATCTGCAAGCTCAGCTGTAAAATCTGTGCATATTGAACATGCAGACCTAACATATTTTTCTATATTTTTTATAGGTTCACTTAATAAAATTTCTCCATTACTACTTATAATGAATTTATTCTTTTTTATAGAAAATTTACTAATTTTATTTAAATCTATGTTTTTTTCACGTAAATAATTCATAAGTTCTTTATATCCATATATTTCCATGCAGAATAAGCCTATAGTTAATGTAAGACTATCTATCATTTTATGTTTTAAAGGAGTTGTTTGCATTCTTCTAATAGCTTGAATTTGACAAGGTGTTCCAACAAAACCAATTTTCTTTTTTGCATATTCAAAATATGCGGACATTAAGCCTAATACATTAGAACTAGTAGTATATCTTGTTCCAGCACATTTTAATAAATCTTCATAAGATAATGCTACAAATGGCTCAGCTTTCCATGCTTCTTTTTCACTTATACCACTAACTACAGCAGAATCGAGAATTCCATTTTCAAGACAATAAGCTAAAATCGAAGTTACAGCTCCACCATCTTGACATTTATTTAATATATCATTTCTTAATGACTTAGCTGAATATATCGATTTATATATCCCAATAGGTTCATTATCAGAACGTTTTCTACCAAAAATATTTTCTTCCATATAATCTATTGGAAGCTCTATTCTAGGGCATTGATAATAACACATTTGACATAAAATACATTTACCTTTAATAGTTGGTTTTTCATCTTCCATAGATAGTATATCTACTGGACATACAGAAACGCATGCTCCACAAGCAACACATATACCCTTATTAATTACATTTGTTAAAAGTGTTCCGAAAATTTTTGGTTTCTCAATGCTCATGACAAACACCATTTAAAAAATAATAAAATTTTAAAATTTAAAATTTTCTATACTAGATAAGTATTATTAAAGATATAAAAAGAGAATAAGAATATTAGGTTGAAAATTTCTAAATTCATTATAATATTAATTATATTTTCTTAAACATTCCAGTATAGCGATAATAAATTGTTTTTAATATGAAATATTTATTAAAAATTGTAAATATAGTACGTATAAAAAGTAAAAGATTTTTATAATTTTTATTAGCTCTTAAGTTTTTTCTATAATAAATTATTTTGTTAAATATTTCCATGAAAGAGTTATGCCTATAATGGATAAGATTACTGCAAATACACTGAGAAATAAAAAGTCTATTATTAGTGATGAAATATCTAATTGTAATATAGTTAATTGCCTAATAGCATCTGTTAAATATGTAAGTGGATTTACACGAGCTATAATTTGGATCCATTCTGGCATCAAAGATATTGGAAAGAAAGTATTACTCGCAAACATCAATGGCATAGTAATTAAGCTTACAAATTGCATTGGTCTCTCCATTCTAGTTGACCTTATAGAAAATGCAAGAAATACTGATGAAAAACCAATACTAAGCAAGAATATTGCAGCATAAACTCCAAGTATATTAAATAAAGTGAATGTTCGACTTAATTGCAATCCAAGTATGTATGCAAGTATTAAAATTATAGTTGCTTGGAAAATTGCTCTAAATGTTGCATTAAGAATCTTTGCAAATATTATTGCTGCACGTGAAACTGGAGTACTAAGAACTTTATCTAAGAAACCTAAACGTCTATCCCAAACTATGGACATGCCACTAAACATCGTTGTGGTCATAACAATCATAGAAACCATACCAACAGCCATATAGCTAAAATAGTCAACAACACCAAAAACGTTTTGCATAACAGTCATACTTATATTAGAAAACATTTGCTGGAATACTTGCGATATTACTGCACCAGGAATAATAACTTTATCCATAGGGAGATTTAGGAATTTTCCTGATACTTCTATGTCATGGATTTGTATTTTACTTAAGTTACTGGATGAGAATATTCCTTGTATATTCATCGATTTTCCTAAAAGGCCCATCCATATTAATGGTTGAAGTATAAACATTAATAGCATTATTGGATCTTTAAGCCATTTTTTAAGTTCTCTAAGTGTTAAAGCCCACAAACCACGAAGTAAGCTTGGGCGATATTCATTTATGCTACTCATGCTCTTGCCCTCCTTAAAGTTATTCTACGTGCTCTAAAATCCTCTTTAGATTCTTCCATATCACGCATCGACTTACCAGTATATTCCAAGTAAACTTCATTTAAAGTTGGTTCTGTAAGTGAAAGCTTTGTAACAGTATAACCTCTTTTTCGTAAAGCCTCAATTATAAGTGGTGCTGTCACTTCTCCATATACAGCCTTAATATAATATGAACCATTTTCAATTCTAACATCCTTAACATTTTCAACATTACGAATAATTTCGCTCACATCATCATTCTCCTTAATGCTTATGTTTATTATGTCGCCACCTAGACTATCTTTAAGCTCACTAGGAGTACCTGTTACAATTATTTTTCCATGGTCAATTATAGAAATACGATCACAAAGTGCATCTGCTTCTTCTAAATAATGAGTAGTCATGAAAATTGTCATATTATATTCTTCCTTAAGTTTTTTGATGTATTCCCATGTTGCAGTTCTTGTTTGAACATCCAAACCTAATGTAGGTTCGTCTAAGAATAAAACTTTTGGTCGATTAATAAGTCCACATGCAAGTTCAAGTCTACGACGCATACCTCCAGAGTATGTTTCAACTTTTTTATCCTTAAATTCTTTTAATTCAACAAGTTCTAAAAGTTCAATAGCACGCTTCTTAGATATTTCACGAGGAATTCCATATAAATCTGCACATAGAATTATATTTTCATAACCTGTTAAGTCTTCATCTGCAGTATATTCTTGTGGCACAACACCTATTAATTTCCTTACTTCATGTGCTTGTTTCACAATATCATATCCTAAAATAGATGCTTTACCTTCAGTTGGTTTTAAAATTGTTATCAACATATTAATAGTTGTTGTTTTTCCTGCTCCATTTGGACCTAGAAATCCAAATATTTCTCCATCTTTTACACTAAAGTTAATATGGTCTACTGCTACTAAATTTTTATTAAAAATTTTAGTTAATCCCTCAGCTTTTATTACTTCATTCATTTTTCTTCACTTTTCAATTTCTTATTTATTTCTTCAATTTTTTCTGCAGTTTCATCTATAATTTTTTGAACTTCTTTAATAGCTTCTTCTGAAAATGTTTTTCCTAAATTACTTCCAAGATCAAAAAATGCTATCATAAGCCTTCTCATAGATTTTTGTATTCCAGCAATTTTTTCAAAAGGTATTTTAAATAATAAAGGTTCTAAAAATGGTGGACCTAAAAATTTTGCTTCTTCTCTAAGCTTTTCTTTTACTTTCCTTTGTTCTTCTAAAAGTTTTTTACCTTTTTCTGTAAGCGTATAATATTTTACTCCACTTTCTTCAATAGGCATTTCTTTTATATATCCATTATCTTGCAACCATGCTAAAAGAGGATAAACTGAACCTGGGCTTGGCCTCCAACAGCCATTCGTTCTTTTATCGATTTCATCCATTATTTCTGCTCCTGACATAGGTTTTTCATTTAATAATTCAAGCACATAATGTCGTAAAAGCCCTTTTGGAACAAGAGCTGTATGTCTCATCCATTTTTTAAATGGAAACATTTTATCACCATTGATATTAATTTTGATATTAAAAGCGATATATAAACTTTTCCATTTATTAATAATATTTTAAAAAATCTTTTAAATAATAAAAAATTAATTTATTAAACTTTTCTAAAAGCTCCACAATTAGGACATTTTGTTTCATTTTCAGGAAATAATGTTCCACAATATTCGCATGGGATCATTTTTGGAGCTTGAGCTACATGAGCTAATGGTGCTTGAGAAAATTGAAGTTCTATTGTTTTACTTGTTGCATCTGGTCGACCATCTACTGCAATAACACCTTTTAATAACCAACTTACTTTCCTATCCATACTTTTATAAGTAGGTGGTAATCCTACAGGTGTTTGAATTTTAAATGGAAAATTTCCTTTAAAACCTTCATAAATATGAATTGGGCCACTTAATTGTGGTTTAATTGAAAAAAGTTTTGTTGTTTCCCAAACTTCTCTTTCTTCTTCTCTTTTTAATGCTTCATTATAAAATCTTTTTATTCTACGTATAGATTCTAAACATTCAAATTCACATCTTATTTCATTAGAATCAAATTCTTCTTGAGATTCTATATAAACAATTCCTTCTACATTATCGCCTGGTGTAAATACTTGTTTTTTAAGTGATATAGAAATATTTGCTTTAGGAGGAGTAATTTTTTCTTTTAATTTTTTGAATATGCTCATTCCTTTTTATTTCCTTATTTTTAGAAATATTTAACTTTTTTTATGATTATTATATTTAAAAATTTTAAATTTGATAAAGAAGGAAGAACTTAAATTCTTATAATGCGTATAATATATTGGGTGATGATGGTGGAGCTTTCCTCTATAATTGAAGATGTTAAAGTTAGAGAAATAATGTCAAGCCCAGTAATTGAAGCAAATGAGGAAGATAGTATTCAATCTATTGCTGAAAAAATGAGAAAATACCATATAGGAAGTATAGTTATAATGAGAAATGGAAAACCTGTCGGAATAATTACTAAAAGAGATTTAATAGATAAAGTTATTGCAGAAAATAAAATTCCAAGTCAAGTAAAAGCTAAAGAAATAATGTCTTCTCCAGTTTATGAAGCTTCACCAGATGATGAAATAAGTAAAGTTGTTAGAAAAATGAATGATTTAAAAGTTAGTAGATTAATAGTTACTTACAAAGGTAAGCTTGTTGGAATAGTTAGTTTAAAGGATGTACTTCAAGTAACACCTGAAATAATAGATTTAATAAGAGAAAAAATAAAATTAGCTGAAAGCGCTATTGCTGAAAGGAAGCAAGAATTAATGGAAGGATATTGTGATTCTTGTGGAGAATGGTCTGATTCTCTTTCAATAATTGATGGACAATTTTTATGTGAAGAATGTAGAATTGAAATTGAAAAAAGTAAAAGAGGAGCAGGAATAGAAGAGGAAGAAACAGAATAGAATTAGATGATTTTAATGAAAAATGAGAAAAAATTTTTAGTTGATTCTATGTTAGGAAGTTTAGCTAGATGGCTTAGAATAATTGGATATGATACTGTCTATTGGATAGGTGAAGATAAAGATTTATTAGAAAAAGCTTCTTTAGAAAATAGAATAATTTTAACAAAAGATAAAAATTTATATTATCAAGCAATAAAAAATAATATGAAAGCAATTTTAATTAAAAGTAATGATATAATAAGTATATTTAAGCAATTAGTATTAGAAATTGGAATAAATGTAAAAATAAATTTTGAAAAAACAAGATGCCCATTATGTAATAGCTTACTTATTTTAAATAAAAATTCTATAAGAAAAGTTTGGCATTGCCCTTCTTGTGGAAAAAAATATTGGATTGGAAAACATTGGAAAGAAATAAATAGGAAAATTAATTTAATTAAAGAAGGTGTAAAAAAATGAAAAATATGAAATTATCATTAGAAGAAGGAAAAATATTAGTTAAAATTGCTAGAAAAGCAATAATAGAATATCTTGAAAAAGGAATTATTATTTCTCCTCCTTCTGAAGTATCTGAAAATCTTCTTAAGAAAATGGGTGTATTTGTAACATTGAATGCTATAAGAGAATATGGTAAAGAATTAAGAGGATGCATAGGCTATCCTCAACCAATTTTTCCATTAATTGAAGCAACTATAAGGTCTGCTATAAGTGCAGCTACTGAAGATCCTAGATTTCCACCTGTAGAAATTAATGAAATGGATAATATAATAATTGAAGTAAGTGTTTTAACAGTTCCACAATTAATAGAAGTTGATGATCCAAAAGAATATCCTAAAAAAATAAAAATTGGAGAAGATGGATTGATTGTTGAGAAAGGATTTTATAGAGGTTTGCTTTTACCACAAGTTGCTATTGAATGGAATTGGGATGAAGAAGAATTTTTATGCCAAACATGTATAAAAGCAGGCTTAGATCCTTCTTCTTGGCTTGATAAAAAAGTTAAAATATACAAATTTCAAGCACAAATATTTGAAGAAGAAAGCCCAAATGGAGAAATTTTTGAAAGAAAAATTGCTTAATTCATCTATAAGAAACATATTCTTTTAATGTTCTACCTGTAAGAATATATTGTGCATAAGCTTTAATCCAATATTTTATCCATTTTCTATATCCGCCTTTTTCATATCTTCTAAAAGAACTATATGTTTTTGCATTATTATTTATAATTATTTTACCATAATTACTTACTTTATAGAAAAAATCTGTATCTTCTGCAACATTCAATTTTTCATAAAAACCACCTATTTTTTCAAAAATTTCTTTTCTTACAGCGAAGCCTATTGCACATACTCCTACTGCTGGAAGTTTTAAAGAATTAAAAAATTTTAATAAAAATGCAAGTTTGCACATTTTTTCAGCTTTACGAGAACCTTCTAAAGGAGATGGATATCCCATTACACCAACTATTTTATTTGAAATTTTAAATGATTTAACAATTTCTTCAATCCAATTTGGTGAAAGAATAGCATCAGCATCTATAAATACAAATATTTCTCCATTTGCTATTTTTGCTCCAAGATTTCTTCCAGCAGCAATATTTGTATTTTCTATAATTATTTTATCAACATATTTTTTTGCAATTTCTATTGTTTTATCTATTGAGCATGAATCACTTAAAATAATTTCTATGTTTTTATATGTTTGATTTTTAAGAGATTTTAAACAATTTTCTATATATTTTTCTTCATTTTTTGTAGTTATAATTATTGAAACTAATGGGTTCAACATAAAAACCGCACTTTTTCTTAAAATTTATAAAGTATATTACTTTTTAATAATTGTTTCCCATCTTTTTGTAATCATATTTAATAACTCAGGTTGTAATTGATATAAAATTTTTGCTTCTCCTTTTGGAATAAATATACGAATTCTAAAAGATTTACTAATATGAGTTAAAGATTCAAAATAATACTCTGGTTTTCTAAGTTGCTTCTCACTATATTTTTCATGAAATTCTTCGATTGCAGGCTCTATGCATTTTTTTATAATTTCTTCATTTGAAAGACCATGCGGAAAACTTAAAGAGAAAACATATCTTATAAAGCCTTCATGAGTGCAATTCATAATTCTACTATTCATTATTTGTGTATTTGGTATCATAAGAATATTGAAAGATGGAGTATATAATTTTGTATAATTTATTGTTATTTCTTCTACTTGACCTTCTATATTATCACCTATTTTTACATAATCTTTTACTTTAAAAGGTCTACTTAAAATCACATAAAAGCCTGCAATTATGTTATTTATTGTTTGAGATGACCCAAAACCAATAGCTGCACCAATAAGAGCTGAACCACCAAGGAACCAAGTTGCTGGTATCTCATATATTGTAGATAAAATAGCAATAGTACTAGCTATTATTATTACACGAAGAATAAGAAAAAGAGAATTTGTTATATGAGGTTCAAGTTCAAGTTGTTTACTAATACGTGAAACAGTACGACTTAAAATTTTGTATACTATTGCTATTATAATTATAGCAATTAAACTTATGATTAAGCGTGTTGTTTCTATATTAAACTGATTAATAAAATTGATTATATTTTCAACAAACATTTTATTTACAAAATTATTCTAAGACTATTTAAATTTTTCATTAATTAGAAGAAGTAAAAATTCTTAAAACCCTAAAGATTTAAAGAATATTTATAATTTAATTAAAGCATTCAAATTAATTCTATGATAATCAAGGAGAAATCAAAATAATCAAATCTTTTATATAATTTTAAAAAAATTAAAAAGTTATAGGTGGTCGCTTAAGCTCCATTGCAAGTAATACGATAAAACCACCTATAAGTATTATAAGACCTGCTATTGGGGCTGTAACTAGAAGAATTGCTCCAATTATTACTGCTATAATACCTGCATGACGAAATTTCTTTTCACTAAAACGTCTTTCTGCTAATATACTTACAATTCCCATACATAAAAATGTAATTAATGAATGTATCAACATATTGAAGGGCCGTCCTTTACCTATGATGAATGGCTCACCTCCCAACATTATTATGAAAAGTTCTATGGCATAGTATATACCATATGCTAATGTTATAAATATGCCTATTCTTATTAGAATATCGCCAAATTGTAATAATAGGTTAGCACTATCCTTCCAATAATCTCGTGCTCTTTTTACTTCAGACATTTTCTTAACTTTACTTCATATGGTAATATATAAAGCTTACTATCTTATATTATAGCTAAACTAATGATGTAAATCACTGCTATTGTAGTGGATAATAGAGTAACTAATATACCTACCTTTATCCAACTTTTAAATGTAATCAATTTACCGTATTCTTTCTCTAGTAAACTTAATGCTATTATATTGGCGGTGGAACCTATAGGTGTTAAGTTACCAAAATAGCATCCACCTATAACAGCAGACCACCAAAGAATGTGACCATTTGGTAAGTTATATGAAATAATTTCTGCAGCAATAGGAAGCAAAGCGGCAACAGCCACTATATTATCTACAGCGGCACTCATTAAACCAATCGTAAAAGTTAATACTACAAATGTATTAATAGTATTAATAATCGTAACTTCGCTACCTATACCTAATAAAGTAATTAAAAATGAGGATAATTTTGCAGTAATACCTGTACTTTCAAATGTTGCTGCCATTGAAAAAAGGAACATGAAGAATACTAATGTCCACCAATCCACACTTTTAATAAATATTTCACGTGCTCTTTCTTTCTCTTTTAAAAGTATTAATGCGGTTATCGCTAAAGGAGCAGCTATCAATACTGTATTTTTACTAAGATTAAGAAAACTTTCTATTAAACTATGAGATACTAACAATAAGAATGTACATGTAAATATAATTGCACCTTCTTTTATAGCAGCAACTTTTGCATTTTTCTCATCTAAAGTGATAGGTTGTTCACCAATCTGCGTTCTAGCATTATCTAAATACTTTTTATTAATTTTAATTAAAACTAGAGCAATAATTAATGTCGATATTATGGCTGCAGGAGTAGACCATTTAAGAAAATCTATAAAGCTTAATCCACTATAAATAGCAGTATAAACTCCTACAGGATTGCCTACTACAGTAGCAGAACTACCTATATTAGTGCCCATTATTGCAGATATAAGAAAAGGCATCGGATTAAGATTAAACTTCTTACATATACTAAATATTAATGTTGCTACAAAAAGTATCGAAGTTACTTCATCTACAAGAGCCGCCATTAATGAAGATATTAAAATAATGGTTATCATCATAAATCTAGGTTCATACTTTGTAAATTTCAATGCTCGATTTAAGATCTCATCAAAGAAGCCCAATTTTTCAAGATAATGAATTATTACCATCATACCTATAAGGAATAAGATTACAGGCATATTCATATAATTTACAACAAGTTCTATTTCAACTAAATTTGAGATAAGAAGTATAACAAAACCAAGCATAGCAAAAGTGAGCCTAAATTTCCAAAAAAGTAATGTAGCAAGAATGCTTAATGAAAATACATAAATGGATACTACTTGTTTAAAAACCCAATCTGGTTCATTAAATTTAATTAAATCTAATTGAATATTTCGAGGCGTTTCTGGTATAGTGAGAGAAGAAAAAATTGCATAATAAATTATAGGTGAAATAATAACAAACATAAGATAATAAAATAAAATTTGATTCTTTAATAGATTATTTAATAACTTTAAAACCCTCTTTTTTTTCTTTGAGAAAAATAAATATTTTCTTACCATTTTCAATCTTTCATTTCTTTATTTAAAGGATTTTTATTCAAATTTTTAATTAATTTCAAATTCTTCAACCTTCATTCGAGAGCTCACTTCAAAAACATAGAAAAACATATATATTATGCAACTTATAAATTTATAATTGTAACAATCTTGGTAATTATATTGTAAAATCTTTTCTGTATCTTTGCTATCATATTTAATAGTATGAATCTAAAAATTAATCTATTATCTATTCCTTGAAAAGATATCAATTGATATTCCTTTAAAGTATAATTAAATTTTTAAACAACCATAATATATAATAAAGTCTTTATTTTCCTAATAAAAATATTACCTATAGAAAGAGTGGTTCATATGTCTTTAATAAAAATAAACTTCATTTATTTTTTTAAAAAAAGTTTTGTGGCTTAATTTAAATTTTTCTTCATATTATAAACATTAGGATAAATATTAGTCTCTAATTAAGTTGACAGTTTTAAAGAAATTCAAAGAAGAATCTATGAAAAATATGGAAAACAAATATCTATACCTGCTATTCATTATTGGGTTAATAGGAAAAAACATCCACTTGGAAGAACAAACAAATTTGATGAAAAACCTTCGCCGAAATTAACATCTCTCATCGGAGCAATATTCAGTGATGGCTTCAAATACTTTGATGGTAAGAACTATCTTTATCTTCTATCATTAATGGTTAAGGACAAGGAGTTTGCTGTAGAATTTGGAAAGAATCTAGCTAAAGTGCTAGGTAAGAAAAAGCCGTATAAACCGTATTGGAATAAAAACAAAAAACAATGGGTGGTGAAAGGAAGTAGTATCCTACTTTATAAATTCTTGGAAAAATCGTTAGAAGAACTGAAGCCGTACATTGAATATTCAAAAAAACTACTGCTGCTTTTTTGAGAATGTTGTTTGATGCGGAATATACGTAGATATTAGAAGAGGAAGAAGAGTACGGAGGTTATGGCTTTACAACACGGATAGAGAATTATTAATTTATGTCCAATACCTTCTGAAGAAGTACTTTGATATCGACACTACAGGGCCACACTTGGTAAGAGAAAAAGGTGATATTAGATATTCTCCATATGGAGTAAACAAAGCTACTAAGAACTATTATAGTATTTATGTTCGCGTAAGAAGTCTATTGAATTTTTACAAAAATATAGGGTTTGTAATAAGAAGAAAACAAAGAGATTTGATTAAAGCAATCCAATGACTTTCTCTCCCTTTTTTTAATTATTATTCTTAAATTTTAATTTTAGAGAAAAATTTAAATTTTATTAAAATTAATTTTAATCTGAGAAATACTTGATCTTTAAAATTCCTCCATGGGAAATTAAAAGAGAGATTTTAATAAGATTTGAGGCTACTACTAATGAAAAATATGGGAAAAAACCTGAAGAAAGGAGTATTGAAGAGCTTTTATCTTTAGGATTAATAAATCTCGATAAACCTCGTGGCCCTACAAGTCATGATGTAACTGCAAATATTAGAAAAGTTTTAGAAAGGAAGCATATTGGTCAAGGCGGGACCCTAGAATATATAAAATAAGGGGAAATCCTGCTGTTTCAGGAGTATTACCAATAATGCTTGAAGAAGCTACTAAATGTTCTAGAATATTTATGCATAGCGGAAAACAATATGTTTGTTTAATGAGATTACATGAAAAGCGTTCTGAAGAAGAAATAAGAAAAGCTTTGAATTTTTTTACAGGAGATATTTATCAAGTTCCTCCAATAAGAGCATCTGTAAGTAGAAGGGTTAGAATACGTACAATTTATAGAGTTGAGTTACTTGAAATAGATGGAAAAGATGTTTTATTTACTATAGATTGTTCAGCTGGAACATATATTAGAAAATATTGTTATGATATAGGGCTTTATTTAGGTTGTGGGGCTCATATGCAAGAATTACGTAGAACAAGAGTTGGTTCATTAACTGAAGATGAAGCAGTAACTTTACCTGAAATCTATAAAGCTTATATAGAATGGAAAGAAAATAAAGAAGAAAAATATATTAGAGAAATTGTTAAGCCTATAGAATATTCTTTAAAAATTATACCTAAAGTATATGTTCTTGATTCAGCTGTTGATGCCATTTGTCATGGAGCAAGTGTAGCTGTAAGCGGGATCTCTATGCTTGAAAATAATATAAATAAAGGAGATATGGTTGCAATATTATCTTTAAAAGGAGAACTTATTGCTTTAGGAAAAGCTCTTATGACAAGTAATGAAATTTTTGAAAAAAATTCGGGTTTGGCTATAAAAACAGATAGAGTAATAATGAAGCCAAATACTTATCCTCCTTTATGGAAAAAGAAGCATTAAAAACTTTTTATTCATCTTAAATATGAAAAATAATTTAGTTAATAAAGCCGGGGTACCAAAGATTGGTTAATGGGCCAGCCTGGAGTAATTACTAGTAAGCTGGTGGTCCATTTCGGACCGCGTGGGTTCGAGGCCAAGTATATTATACTTGGCGAAATTCCCACCCCCGGCGTTACTTTTAAAGATCTGAAAATAGCATTAAGCACATTTAAAAAAATATTAAAGAATTGATTTCAAAAGATTTTGATAGGAGTTTCCATTTTTGAATTTGCTTTTCTCGAATTTTTATATTGTAATTATTTGGTTTACGCTTAGGTTTAAGACAATCTCAGCAATGTCACTTGCATATTCTGCTGTTCTTCGTATACTTTCCATTATCATTCTTATGTTAGAGATATCGGTTTGTCCAACTTTTGGATAAATTTCTTTTATTGCTTCATTTTCAAGTGTTACTATTGTTTTTGCTTTTGAAACTACTTGATCGGCTAGCAAGTAATCTTTTTTAAATAGGGATTTTATTGAGTTTTCAAATACGGATCTTGCAAAAATACTCATTTCAGATAATCTTTGGAAAACAATGTCACTTAGTTTCTCTTCTAATAAAATGATATTTTCAGCAATTTTCACAGCATGGTCCGCTATTCTTTCTACAGACTTTACGATTAACCTATAGCCTAAACAATCTCTTGGATTAGAAAGTCCAATATCTTTAAGAACCTTCTCATTTTGTACTGCAGCTTTTAATTGTCTAATTATATAGAAGTTAAAGCGGTCAACTTCATCATCTAATTGGATTACTTCTTTTGCAAGTTCTTTATTTAAGTCTTTTAATGCTTGCATGGCATCTTCATGCATTGATGTAGCAATTAAGCACATTCGTCTTAAAGCATTTTCTACTGAAATTTCAGGATAGCTTAGGAGTATTTGTAATTTCATTTCATTTGAAGATTCTGATATGATTTCTGTACCTACAAGCTTCTTTCTTGTAAACTCTTTTATAACATTTCTCTGCAAAGAACTTATACGTTCATCTTTCACTCGTACTTTAATGAAGTTGTATCCTATTAGATATAAAGAAACAATTTTTCGAACGATTTTATCTGGATTATCTTTGTTTGATATATTGATTATAGCTTCTGTAGGTATTGAAGGTTTTGCCATATCTTTTGGTGTTAAAATTAATGAATTATTTTGTTGAGAAATTATTAATTGACTTCCCGCCTTTAAGCCTAATTCTGTTACCCATTTTTTCGGTAAAGAAATTATATAGGTAGAGTTACCTGTAAATTGAATTTTCCTTATTTCTTCATGTGATTGATTAATCACTTATTTTTCACTCTTTATCTATATAGTCAATTTTCTACTATATAGTCTATCTTGAAAAGTATATATATTTTTCTTTTTCTAAATAAACTAAGGTGAAAATATGAAAATTGCGTATAAAATTATTATCTTAGCAGCTATAGCTACTACGATTGTAATAAGCATGCTAGCTTATCCATATATATCAATATCGCAAGCTATAGCTTTGAATGGTGCTGGAGCAACTTTCCCTTTTCCATTAATTGATAAATGGGCAGCTGAGTATCATAAAATCAAGCCTAACATTCAAGTGAATTATCAAGGAATTGGAAGTGGAGGAGGAATTAAAGCTCATATTGAAAAAACAGTGCATTTTGCAGCTAGTGATACACCACTAACAGATGAGCAATATGCAAAAGCACCTAATACTTTGCATATACCTATAACTATTGGAGGTGTAGTTCCTGTATATAATATACCAGGAATATCTAAAGGACTTAAATTTACTGGCGAAATTCTAGCAAATATTTTCCTTGGAAAAATTAATAAATGGAATGATCCAAAAATTACTGCAATAAATCCAGATATTAATCTTCCAGATCATGAAATTGTAGTAATACATAGGTCTGATGGAAGTGGAACAACTTTTATTTGGACTAGCTATCTATCTGATATTAGTCAAGAATGGAAAGAAAAAGTTGGAAGAGGCACATCAGTAAATTGGCCTACTGGTCTTGGAGGGAAAGGAAATGATGGAGTTGCAGCTCTTGTTCAACAGACTCTTTATTCTATTGGTTATGTTGAATTTACCTTTGCAAAGAAAAATAATCTTCCATATGGATATGTTCAAAATGCTGCAAGTGAATTTATTGAACCAAATATAGAATCTTTTGCTAAAGCTGCAGCTTTTGTAGCAATTACTTTGCCAAAAGGAGATGAAAAATGGTCAGAATTTTCAATAGTTGATAGCTTAGCTAATAATAAACAAGCGATTGGGGTTTATCCAATAACAAGTTTTTCATACATCCTAATACATAAAGAGTTGAATGTTTTGCCCAATATGAATGAAGCTACAGCAAAAGCATTAGTAGATTTCTTATGGTGGACTATACATGATGGACAAAATTATGCAGCTGAGCTATATTATGTTCCTTTACCATCTAATGTAATAATGCATAATGAGGTAACACTTAGAATGATAACCTATAATGGACAGAAATTATACAAAGAATAGTGTGAATTTATATGGAAAGTCGTCAAAAGCTTTTCATTTTTTTACATAATTTTAGTGTTAAAGTGCATTTAAAAAAACCTATTACGGGTGATGATATCTTCAAATTTATTACATCTTTATTTGCTTTAAGTGTTTTTCTAATAATTAGTTTAATGGTTTATGAATTGATTAAAGAATCCTATCTTTCAATACAGACCTTTGGATTAAGATTTTTAATAGGAATTAAGTGGGATCCTGCTATATCACAAGTTTTTGGAGCCTTGCCTTTAATATTAGGTACTCTTACTACATCAGCTATTGCACTTTTTATAAGTGTACCAATAAGCCTTGGTGTAAGCTTAGCACTTTCAGAATACATGCCAAAAAATGTCGGATCCGTATTTTCATTCCTTATAGAGCTTTTAGCTGCTGTTCCGAGCGTAATCTATGGGCTTTGGGGAATATTCATATTGATTCCATTTTTACGAGATAATATATATCCATTCTTGCGAACAATTTTTGGTTTTATCCCACTATTCTCTGGATCTATCTATGGCGGGGGTGTTCTAACAAGTGGAATAGTACTTGCTATAATGGTTATTCCAATAATTTCCGCTATTTTAAGAGATTTATTTTCAATAGTTCCTGTTTCTCAAAAAGAGGCGATTATAGCTCTTGGTGCAACAAAATGGGAAACCGTTAAATACATGATTAGTTATACACGCTCAGGGGTTATAGGTGCTATAATTTTAGGTTTAGGACGTGCTATTGGAGAGACTATGGCAATTACTATGGTTATTGGTAATAAATTTCAATTTCTACCATCTTCGCTTTTTGATGCATGGTACACTATGGCAGCCATAATTGCAAATGAACTCCTTGAAGCAACTTATGATCTTTATATTAGTGCCTTAATTAATGTTGGTCTTGTTTTGCTATTTGTAAGCTTAGCAGTTAATATATTAGCCAGGTTAATCGTTTGGCGAACACTTAAATTAGTTAAAGGGATAGCAAGGGAGTAAGAAATGAATCGATATAAGTTAAGAATAATTAAAGATCAAATTATGAAAATTCTTGTTTATTCAGCCCTTTTTATAGCTTTAATACCCCTATTTAGTGTACTTTATGAAGTAATTTTAAGGGGTATTTTTGTAATTAATATTGATTTTTTCATTAAACCAACACCCTCTATAGGAGAAACTGGAGGAGGCATTGCAAATGCTATACAAGGCACGATTATTACTATTGGTTTAGCTTCTCTTATGGGTGTTCCAATAGGATTAATGTCAGGCATATTCCTTAGTGAATATAGTGAAACAAAACTATCTTTAGTTATTAGATTTTTTAATGATGTTTTAAGTGGTATTCCTTCTATAATTATTGGAGTTTTTGCTTACGCTTTAATCGTTCGTTCAATCGGATTTTCAGTAATTGCATCAGCATTTGCATTATCCATAATAATGATCCCTATCATTACTAGATCAAGTGAAGAAGCATTAAAACTTGTACCTATGAGTATTCGAGAAGCAGCAATTGCTTTGGGCATTCCAAAGTGGAAAATTATAATCACTATTGTGCTTAATAGTGCAAAGAAAGCTATAATCACTGGAATATTGCTTTCGCTTGCAAGAATTGCTGGTGAATCTGCTCCTGTACTTGTAACTATGGGATATTGGAGATGGTGGTTTACTGGTTTAAATAAACCAGTTGCTAATCTTGCTTTAAATATTTTTGTATTTGCTACATCACCTTTTGAAAGTTGGATAGCCCTTGCTTGGGGATCTGCACTTGTGCTTATATTATTCATTTTAGGTATAAGCATAGCTGTAAGGTTTTTTACTAGAGGGAAATACTAATGGCACCAAAGCTTGAAATTGAAAATTTAAATGCATGGTTTAACTCAAAGCAAGTACTGAAGAATATTAGCATGAAAATTGAAGAAAAAGCCGTAACTGCTATTATAGGACCTTCTGGATGTGGTAAAACAACTTTTATTCGTTGTTTAAATAGAATGCATGAATTAGTTCCAGGTGCACGAGTTTCTGGAAAAGTATTATTTAACGGGGTAGATATCTATGATAATAGTATCGATCCGGTTCTAATAAGAAGAAAAATTGGTATGGTATTTCAAAAACCAAATCCTTTTCCCATGATGTCCATCTATGATAATGTGGCTGTAGGCCTAAGATTAAATGGTATTAGAGATAAGAGAATAATCGATAGAATAGTTAGAAGGAGTTTAGAATTAGCTAATCTTTGGGATGAGGTTAAAGACGATTTAAATAAATCTGGAGCTAGCCTTTCAGGCGGTCAGCAACAAAGACTTTGCATAGCACGTGCTTTAGCTATTGAACCAGAAGTCTTATTGATGGATGAACCCTGTTCAGCTCTTGATCCGATAGCTACAACAAAAATAGAAGCACTCATTAGGAAGTTAGCTGAAAGTTATACGATAATAATTGTAACTCATAACATGCAACAAGCAGCAAGAGTTTCAGATTTTACAGCATTTCTCTATCTTGGTGAGCTTATAGAATATGGCCCTACGAAGCAAATTTTTGAAAATCCAAAGAATGAATTAACTAAGAGGTATATAACAGGAAAATTTGGCTAAATAAAGAGAAATTAAAAGAATAAGTACTTCATATAATTAGTGGGTTACCATAGTCCTAACGATTTTTTTATGCTTTATTAAATTTATGGAAGTACCAATTACATAATATATAGCGAAAAGTATATAAGTGAGTGTGCTTACATTATAATGTGAGTGATATGAAACAAATAAGAGTAATCCTAAGCGAGAAGGAATACAATAGATTAAAAAGAGTAAAAGGCAAAAGGACTTGGAGAGAATTATTGCTTACATTAGCGGAACAAAAGAAGTAAAGAAAATTTAGCTAAAAAAGCCTCTAAATTATAAAAACCCTCTTATTTTTTGTTTTTAGGAATATCTTAACAATATTATATCGTTATTTCTTAATATCACCTATTCCATATGGTATGTATTTTTTAATGCTTTGAATAAGTATTCCTTTTTCCTTATCTGAAATTTCTAAACCTAATTTTAATAAAAGTATTGAAAGTATTTCTTTAGAAAGCTTTTCAGCTGGAGTTTTTCCAGGAATAATCGTTACATATACATTAGTTTTTTTAGATATGCTCCCTTCTGGACCATGAATTATTTCTAAAGAATTATTACTTTTTATTAAACCTATTGATAATGATAGCTCTACTTGAATATAGTTTTTCTTACCACTTATATAAAAAGCACCTTTAGGAAGATATTCTCCAGAAGGAGGAGATTTAGAGACTTGATTTGGAAAAACATAATAAACACTCATAGAATGTATATTTTCTTTCCATGCTTTACTCCAAGAAGCTGAAAATTGAGCAGCTTCAATTATTTCTTCATTACTACATTCTTTTCCAGATTTAAGAATTGTTAAAGGAGCACCTTTAATATCTGCATGAAAAACGAGGTCATTATTTTCCATATATTTTCTATATAAAAGATTATTTGTTCCAATATCTTTTCCACTTATAATTAATTTGCCATTACTAGTATAACTCCATCTAAATTTATTAAGCCAATTCTCTTTAATAGCAGGCTTTATTTCTATTTTTTCTTTATAAAATAAAGGCTTAGAAATTAATTTTTCAATTTCTATTTTTAATTCATTTATTTTTTTCAATAATTCATTTTTTTCTTTTTCATATTCTTTTGCTTCTTCAAATAATTTATTCAATTGCTTTGAAATAGGCTCTTTAATATTTAATGAAACTTCACCAAAAGGAGTTGAAAAAATTATTTCTTTAGTATCTTTTTTAATTTTAGATACTTTTACTTCTTCATTTGAAAATTTTTTAAAACATTTTTCAATAATATTTTCTTCATTTTCATTTTTTAATAATAGAATTTCAGCTTCTTTTCTTGCATTTTCAATTTCATTAATAATAATGAATAATTTTTTTGCTAAAAATCTATTTTTTAAAGCATTTTTTGAAAGTAATTCTATTGCTTTTTCTTTATCTTTTATTTCTTTTTCAATAAGTGCTTTCTTTTCATTTATTTCTTTTTCAAAAGCATATTTTTGCTTTATTTCTATTTCATATTTCCAAGCTTCTTTTATAGCATCATTAAAAGATTCAAAAGATTTTAAAGAATAATTTTTATTTTGAAAAATATTAAATTTTATAGGTATAGGAATAGCTTCTCCATTTTTAATTATTAATTGTGGATTTGGATTATTTAATTCATTTAAAATTTCATTTATTTTTTCAATTATTTTTAATATTTCTTCATTTGAAATATTTAAAGCAATTTTATTTTTATCTATACTAGCTCTATAAAGAATTTCTTCAGAATATTTTCCACCAAAATATTTTGCTAAAATAGAAACAATTTTATCTTTATTAGATAATATTTTTTTCATTTCTTCTAAGCTTGGAGTATAAGTAATAGATTGCTTTAATGGAGGAGGAGAATACTTAGAACCTATTAATATATCTCTATCTCGCATTTTCTTATAATAAAAAGCACATTGAATTTTTTCATTTTCATCTACAAGTATTAAATTTCCTTTTGGAAAAAGCTCTAAATATAGATAGTACTTTTTACCTTTATTAATGATAGTAAATTTTATTATTCTTTCTGAATTAATTTGTTCTATTGAATTTATTATTCCATTATTTATGAATTTTCTAAGTCTTTTAGCTAAATTACTTGGGGTAGTAGGTTTTTTTACTTCTTCCTTTGTGTAAAAAATACAATTTCCTGGTATTAAGAATAATTCAAATTTATATTCTTTAGAAGAAATTTTTAATAAAATTATATCATCTAAATGATAAACATTTTTTATATTAAATCCTATAATTTTTGATTTTAATTCTTTTAATAAAATTGATAAATCTAATGAGGATAAATTCAATGTATTTTCACTATTAAGCAATAAATTTTTAGATAAAATTAAACTTTTCTAAAAAATCGAGGATAGAATTTTAGATTTGAATTATTTTAAAAAATATGAAGAGTGAAAAGCTTAAATAAGCGTTAAAATGAGTTTACGATAAAATATTGTAAATAAAAATTGCATTCAAAAAAGGTATAAAAATGAAAATAAGCGAAAAAATTTATTGGAGTAAAATATTTTTTGCTATAATTATTGGATTTACTTGTTATTTATTAAAATTAAATGAGCCGACTCCATGGATAGGCATATTATTTACAATATTTGTCTATATTATTTTTTCAAGAATGTTAAAAAATATATTAAAAATAGATTTAAATAAATTTGATCATAAGAAGCTTTATACAATAGGTATAGGAAGCTTTTTTATTATATGGCTTGTTGTATGGATATTATTATACAGCTTGTTCTACATTTAAGTTTTGTGTTTTTTCAAGCCTATGAGGAGTAGGTAATTCTGGAAGCATTTTAAGTAAATCTATCCATGCTTCATAAAAGCCATCTTTTTCATTATTTATAGGATTTTTATAAATTTCTTTAAATATTTTTATAATGTCTAATCTTTTTCTTTTCTCATTTTCAAAAAATCTTACTAAAAATGAATCTTCATCCCAATTAGAATAAACATAAAATATTCCACGTAAAGCATTTAAATATTCTTTTTCAAAATTATCTTCTATTTTAATAGATTTTTCAATATTTAATAAAATACTTTCTGCTTCACTTATTTTTCCATTAAATAATTTTTTATAAAAATCCTTAACCATATCCTTTTTTATAACCATAAATACCACCAAATAGCAATTTTTAATTATCTGAATTTTCATTTACTTAAATCTTTTTCATTCTATAAAATATTTTTCAAATCAAAAACTTAAAAGCTAGAAATTTATATTGGAAAGAAATAATATGTCTAAGGAGAAAGAAATACCTAAACTAATATTTGCTATAATTGGATTAGGAATACTTATTTTTCTTATAGTTCTTCATGGATTTAAAATAATTACAATTGAGGAGCTAATATTATTAATCATATTTTTTTCTGGAATAGGAAATATGATTTTAAATTTAAGTAAATTGATTAAAGAAAAGAAAAAAATTGATAGGATAAAATTTATTATGGCATCTATTTTAACAATCATAAGCTTTTTTTTAATTCTATATATTAAAAATGCACCATTTATTATTAATGTTATATTTGGAATATTTATGATACTTTTATTTATAGTAATAGGTTTATCTTTATGAAAAATTTAAATAATTAAATAGAAAATGAAGTAATTGTTTTTAGGGATTAAAAATGAAAACAATATTACTTATTTGTGATGGAATGGCTGATAGAAGTTGTAAATTGCTTGGAGGAGCTACACCTTTAGAAATTGCAAGAGCTAAAAGCTTTGATACGATTGCAGAAAAAGGAGAATGTGGAATAATGGATCCAATAGCACCTGGAGTAATTCCTGGAAGTGATACATCCCATTTAGCAATTTTTGGATATAATCCATATGAATATTATTCAGGTAGAGGAGCATATGAAGCATTAGGAGCTGGAATTGCATTAAAAAAAGGGGATGTAGCTTTTAGATGTAATTTTGCAACAGTAAATGATGATGATATTATAATAGATAGAAGAGCTGGAAGAATAAGTGGAGAAGATGCAAAAGAGCTTGCTAAAGCATTAAATGAAATAGATTTAAGTAGTTTTACAGATGCTAAGGTAGAATTTTATCATACAGTTGAACATAGAGGGGTATTGGTTTTAAGAGGAAAAAATTTATCACCATATGTTTCTGATATAGATATTCATAAAACTGGTGTTAGAATTCCAGATGCAAAACCAATTAAAAATACTGAAGAAGCAAAAAGAACTGCTGAAATATTGAATGAATATATATCTAGAGCTAGAGTAATATTAGAGGATCATGAAATAAATATTAAACGTAAAAGTAAAGGATTGCTACCTGCTAATATTATACTTCCTAGAGGAGCAGGAATATTACCTAAAGTAAAATCTTTTAAAGAAAAATATGGATTAAAAGCAGTTGCAATAGCAGGAGGAACACTTTATAAAGGAATTGCAAAAGCATTAGGATTTGATATTATAGAAGTAGAAGGTGCAACTGGAACAGTAAATACAAATCTTGATGGAAAAATGGAAGCAACAATAAAAGCTTTAGATAAATATGATTTTGTTTTTTTGCATATTAAAGGATGCGATTCAGCTAGTCATGATAAAAATATTAAATTAAAAATATCCATGATTAGAAGAATAGGAGCAGCTTTTGAATATGTATTAAAGAATGTTGATATAGATCAAACATATTTAATTATAACAAGCGATCATACAACTCCAGTAGAAATTGGAGAACATAGAGGAGACCCTGTCCCAATCACTATTTATGGGCCTGATGTTAGAACCGATAGTGTTAAATATTTTGATGAAAAATCATGTGCAAAGGGAGGTTTAAATAGAATAAGAGGTTTAGACATTATGCCAATTATAACGAATTACATGGGAATATCAAAAATTTTTGGAGAATGAATGTTTTTTAATTCTTTTATACAAATATATTGAATAAAAGTTTAAATTATTATTTTTATAAAATCGGATTATTAATATGAGGTCGATTATTGAACTTCATTTTACAACTTTATCTTATGGATTAAAATCTATCGAAGTAAATTCAGAAAAATATGAAGAAATTTCAAAATATGGAAAAATAATTGATGGTTCATCATTAGGAATGGCTCCAATAGAAAAAAGCGATTTAATATTAAAGCCAATAAATGAAACATTAGTAAAACTTCCATGGAATAATAATATAAGTAGAGTTTTATGCGATATATATTCTCCATTAGGAAAATTAGAAGAATATGGAAAAGAAATAGAATGTAAATATAGCCCTAGATATATTTTAAAAAATAATTTGAAAAAATTGAATGAATTAGGCTATTTTTTAAATGCTAGTGCTGAAATGGAATTCTTTATAATGAAAAATGGAAAACCTATAGATGAAGCTGGATATTTATCTCCTTCACCAATAGATAAATCATTAAAAATTAGAGAAGAAATATATAATGCACTTTCATTTTTCCAAATAGGAGTTGAATATCTTCATCATGAAGTTTCAAAAGGACAATCTGAAATATGTTTAAATTATGATAATGCACTTAGTATGGCTGATAAAATTCAAACATTTAAATATGTTGCGAAGAATATTGTTGAAAATAATGGTTTTGAAATAACATTTATGCCAAAGCCTTTTAAAGATATGAATGGAAACGGTATGCATATACATTTAAGCCTTTCATATTTAAATGGAAAAAATGCTTTTTATGATAAAAATAATACATTATCAAAAATTGCTAAAAACTTTATTGGAGGAATATTGGAACATGCAAAATCTTTAGCTGCATTAGCTGCTCCTACAATAAATTCTTATAAGAGGCTAGTACCAGGATATGAAGCTCCAATAAATATTTGTTGGGGGCCAATTAATAGAAGTGTATTAATTAGAATACCATATTTCTTTAATGAAAAAAGTTCTAGAATAGAACTTAGAATGCCAGATCCATGCTGCAATCCATATTTAATATTTGCAGGAATAATTGCTGCTGGAATAGATGGAATAGAAAAAGAAAAAGATCCAGGAGAACCAACATATGAAAATGTTTATGAAAAAACTGGAATTTATGAAACTTTACCTAAAAATCTTAATGAAGCATTAAATGAATTAATTAAAGATAATGTTTTAAAAAATGCATTAGATAATGAAGTATTGAATAAATATATTGAAATTAAAAAGAAAGAATGGAATGAATATATAGAAATACATGGAGAATGGAATCCTTATGAAATTACAGAATGGGAAAAGAAAAAATACTTTAATTTAATATAAAATTTTTATTTCATAATAATTTTTGGTAAATCTATTTTTAATTTTTCTGAAACTATTTTAAATTCTTTCCATGTGCTTTCATGTATAGGTATCCCTTCTTTAATCCTTTTTTCATAAGTTCTTTCTTCTAATTCTCCAGGCAAAAGGATTTCATTAAATCCATTTAATAAAGGGCAAGATTTTATTAAATTAACAATTTCTTCTAAATCTTTAATATATTCTTCATATGGTCTAAAAGCTTTAATATTAATAGCTTCGATAAATAATCCTCCTTGTGCTGCTGGAGAATCTGTTATATGTATAGTATGTGGAGCACCTGAAAGAAGTGATGAAAGAATTTCAACAGCAATAGCAAGACCATAACCTTTATATTCTCCAAATGGCATAAGAGCACCTCCATTAATATAGTCTTTAGGATTTATTGTTGGATTTCCATTCTTATCTAAAATCATGCCAAGTGGAACTTTTTCTCCTCTTTCAGCCATTAATTTAATTTTAAAACTTGCAACAATACTAGTTGCTATATCTAATATTATTGTTTTTCCATTTTTAAATGGAAAAGAGAAACATATTGGATTAGTACCAAGTAACCTTTTCTTTCCACCCCATGGCACTACTCTTGAGGGGCCGCTTGTACAAATCATTCCTATAAGATTTTTTTCAGAAATTTTTAATCCATAATAAGCAAGCATTCCAACATGTCCTATATTTTTTAAACTTGCTATTCCAATACCTGTTTTCATAGCTTTTTCAATAGCAATATTTGTTGCTTTAAATGCAGGTATTTGTCCAAGAGCATTGTCTCCATCTATTAATACTATTGATTCTTTTTCTTTTAAAATTTTTATTTTTGGATTTGGATTAACAATTCCTTTTTCTAATCCAATAACATATGGAAGAATACGTGTTAATCCATGCGAATCAACTCCTCTTAAGCTTGCAATAACTAAATGATTAGAAACTATTTCTGCATTTTCTTCAGAAAGACCCATTTTCATAAAAACATTTTTACAAAAATTGAATGCATCATCTTTTAAAATAAATCCAATATATTCCATTCCTATCACTTTAAGATTGTTATAAAGATACTTAAAATTAAGCTTTTTATAATAATTCTTTATTTTAAATGCTCCATTAAGATTTTAATATTATAGATTAGAAAATTTAAAAATAATGATTTTTACCGAAATATATAAATATGTTTTAGAAATATTTACATTTATGGAATTTATGGATGTTATTAAATTAAGAAGAAGTATTAGAAAATATAAGCCAGATCCAGTTTCTGATGAAGATATAGAATATGTATTAAATGCAGCTCGTCTTGCACCTTCTTGGAAAAATTTGCAATGTTGGAGATATGTAGTAGTAAAAAATGAAGAAATAAGAAAGAAAATTGCTGAATCTAGACCTCAATCTAAAGATTGGATTATTGAAGCACCAGTAATAATAGTAGCTTGTGCAGATCCAAGTAAATCAGGATATCATGATGGTAAAGAATACTATCTTGTAGATATTGGAATATCATTTGAACATTTAATACTTGCTGCAAGAGAAAGAGGACTTGGAACATGTTGGATAGGAGAATTTAATGAAAAAATTGTTAAAGAAGCTATAGAAGCTCCTGAAAATATTAGAATAGTAGCATTTACTCCATTAGGTTATCCAGCTATAGAAAAAGGAGAAGTTAAAGACAGGAAAAATCTTGAAGAAATATGTTTTTATGAAAAATATGGTTACAGAAAAGACGGTACGCATATTTAATAATTAAATTTTTTTATTTCCAATAAATTTAATTCTTGCTAATTCATTAGATAATCTACTATATTCTTTTTCTAAAATACATCTTTTGTTGAAATACTCTTCTTTAGAAATTTTTCCTTCTTCATACTTTTTAATTAAAAGTTTTATTTGATTATCTAAATTTTTTATTTTTTCTTCAATTTCTAGAGTTTCACTATTCATATTAATTCCTTCTTCTCTAAAATAAATATAATAAGAAAAATTTATTAAGATTCTTTAATATTTTTTTTAAAAAAGAAAATGAAATAGAAAAAAATGCAAGCAAGAATTCCAATTAAAATTATTATAGAGAAAATAGGAGAATTTAATGGTGAATTTATAAGATTTTATGCACCAATAACAATAGAATATTTATTAAAAAATATGCCTCTTGAAGGTTTTGCTGGAATAATGGAGTATTGTATATTTTTTGAAACAAAAATTTCTATAGGAGCTGAAAAAACTATAAATAAAGTTGTTCCAGGAGATATATGTTATTGGCCACCTAGAAATGCTATATGCTTATTTTTTAAAGAAGGTAGTCCACCAGTTCAATCAGTTAGAATTGGTAAATTCTTTAATAATATTGAAAAATTAGTGAATACTAAACAAGGTTCAAGAATCAGAATTTTATTAAAGAATTCATTTTCAAATTTTCATTATCTTAAATAGATTATTATATATAGA
>CAZHGP010000013.1:0-30806 GCA_964532175.1 uncultured Nitrososphaeria archaeon | reverse complement strand
ATAAATATATTTATAATGATTGCTTTTACAATATTTTTCATTATTCTTTCATATATTTCATTTACAAGAAAAGAAGAAAAGTAGTTATATTCTAGCTTGAATATATTTATGAATTCCATTAGCAGCTTTTCTTGCATCACCCATAGCTTCTATTACAGTTGCTGCACCAGAAACTATGTCTCCAGCAGCAAAAACACCTTTTTTACTAGTCATCATATTTTCATCTACTATTATTTCTCCATTCTTCCCAGTTTTTATATCTTGGCATGATAATGGAATTAATGGATTTGGATTTTGTCCAATAGCAATAATTGCAGTATCTAAATCTATTAAGTGTTCAGATCCAGGAATTGGAATTGGTTTTCTTCTTCCAGTTTCATCAGGCTCTCCTAACTTCATTTTGATGCATTCCATTTTTTTAACCCATCCATTTTCATTTCCTAAAAATTTTTTAGGATTTGTTAAAAAAGTAAATTTAACCCCTTCTTCTATTGCATTTTCTATTTCTTCTTTTCTAGCAGGCATTTCTTCAAATGTTCTTCTATAAACAATATTTACTTCTTTTGCATTTAATCTAAGAGCTACTCTTGCAGAATCCATTGCAACATTTCCTGCTCCTATTACACAAACTTTCTCACCAATGTAAATTGGTGTATCATATTTTGGAAATAAATATGCTTTCATTAAATTTACTCTTGTGAGAAATTCATTTGCAGAATATATTCCATTAAGATTCTCACCTGGAATATTTAAGAAACTTGGTAAACCTGCACCTGAAGCAATTAATATAGCATTATATTTATAATCATTAAATAATTCATCTAAAGTGATTGTTTTTCCAATTATTGTATTTAAAACTATTTCCACTCCAAGACTTTTAACATATTCTACTTCTTCAAAAACTATTCTTTTAGGTAATCTAAATTCTGGAATTCCATAAGTTAATACTCCTCCAGGTTTATGAAGAGACTCAAAAATTGTTACTTCATATCCTAATCTAGCTAAATCTCCAGCAGCCGTAAGTCCTGCTGGACCAGAACCAACAATAGCTACTTTAGCATTTTTTCTTAAAACTTCTATTTTCTCAGGAAAAATTTTATTTTCTAAAGAATAATCTCCAATAAATCTTTCAAGAGCACCTATAGCTATTGGTTCTCCTACTTTATTTAAAATACATTCTTTTTCACATTGATTTTCTTGAGGACAAACACGTCCAGTAATTGCTGGCAAACAATTTTTTTCTCTAATTTTTATAGCAGCTTCTTCAAATTTCTTCTCTTTAATAAGTTTTATAAATTCTGGTATATTTACTTCAACTGGGCAACCTTTTATACAAGTTGGATTTTTACATTGAAGACATCTATTTGCTTCTTCAATTGCAAGTTCTTCATTATATCCTAAAGCTACTTCATTAAAATCTTTAATTCTTTCTTTTGGACTTCTTTTAGGCATTCTTATTCTTTTCTTTTTTTCAATCATATTTTATATTCCTCATAATTATAAAAAATTAAGAACTTAAATTGCTACGGCCATTTTTTAAATAAGAAGAATAAAAAACTTATTTTTATTATTTATTTTTTGATTTAACAATCATAATAGAATTAATAGTATCTATTGAAAATATATCAATATTTTCTAAATTAATTGTATCTTCTGTTTCAAGTTTATATAATTTAATCATATTCTCTTCTTTAATTACTAAAGCAATATCTTTAGCTATAAATTTCTTTTCATTTTTTTCTTCTAAATAAACTTTAAGTAAGCACATAGCTTTAGCATAAATAATGCTTCCTTATTAATCTTACAATTTTATAATAAACTTAAATATAAGCTAATTTAAGTCGATATGTCATTATGAGGAAAATTATTGTAACTGGAAGAGGTGGCAGTGGAAAAACAAGCTTTGTTGCACTTATGACAAAATATTTTATCGAAAAGAATCATACTCCGCTTCTTCTTATTGATGCAGACCCAGATCAAAATTTAGGAGAACTTGTAGGAGTAGATTTAGAAAAAGAAGGTGTAAAAACTATATCAGATTTATTAATTGAAACTTTCATTGAAGGAGGAGGAACATTATTTGGAGTTTCTCCTTCAGAAAGGATTGAAAGCAAAATATGGGAAGAAGGAATATATGAAGGGAAATTTTTTGATCTTATTTCTCTTGGAACAAAATGGGTTGAAGGATGTTATTGTTTACCTGATGCAGCATTAAAAGAAGCTTCAGAAAAATTATCAAAAAATTATTTATATGTTATTATTGATTCTCCAGCTGGAGTAGAACATCTTAATAGGAAAATAGTATCTGAAGTAAATGATATATTCGATGTTATAGACCCATCTAAAAAATCATATGATCATGTAAAAAGGACTTATAGAATTGTGAAAGAAGTAAAAATAAATTTTGAAAATTTTTATGTTATTGGAGGATTTAGATTTCCTGAAGAATTGGAAAATGAAGTTGAATTAAAAACACAACAAAGATTCTTAGGAAGGATTTTTTATGATAAAAATGTTGAAGAATATGTTTTATTAGGTAAATCTTTACTTGATTTGCCTTCTACTTCTCCAGCATATGTTTCAATAAAGAATATACTTAAAAAAGCCGGATATTGATCATTTTTTTCCAAGCAACTTTTAAAAATTTTTCATGGAGGAGTAGGTAATGGAGAAATCGAAGTATTTTCATAATACCAAAATAATGTTTCACCATCTCCAACTATGTATCTATCAGCTGCTACAGGCCCTTCCATCCATCCATAAGGAGTCCACATCCACCACATCCAATAATAAGGATGTGAATTTTCTACTCCATTAATAGAATTAACAAAAGCTCCCATACCAGGATAAATTGTATAATTAACATTAGCAACAAGCATTGTAACGTCTAATAAAGATGAACCAGATTTTACAGCTGTTCCATTGAACCATTTAGTAGTTTTTCCATCATTTATTCCTAAGTTAACATGTATAGTAGTTCCTTGAATTTTTTTAAGTAATTCAGAATATTGATAGTAGTAATATATAGATATAGAAGATGCTATTATTGTAGAAAATGCTAATACAAGTGTAGCTATTGCCCATTTATTTTTTAAGAAAGACATTATTTTTCACCCCCTATTTTTTTAATAATTTTAACAATTGGGAATAAACTTATCATAAAAAGGATAAAATTACTAATTTCATGTGTAATTGTAAAAGGTAATCCAAAAATTATTGCGTAAAGGAAAGGCAAATTGAAACTATATGCATAAACAAGATTTGTAAATATATCATATATTAAAGTTATTGAAAAACCTATAAAGCCTAAGAATATGCTTTTTCTAAATTTATGAGAATCTTCAATAAATATATCACTCCTATTTTTAAGAAGCCCACCAATAATACCATAGAATGTTTCACAAAACATTGTTGCTAGCCAAATTTGAGGTACAAAGCCGTATGGATTTAAAGAACCGTAAACCATCCAACTTAATATTCCAACCATTATTCCAGCTGGAATTCCATAAAGATAACCACTTATAAAAACTATTAAATCCATAATTTTTATATTCGGAATCCATACTAATGAATAATTAGTTATTACTGCGAGAGCTGTTAATAAACCTATGGTAGAATAATATTTTGTTATTGAATTGATTTTCTCAATTTTTCTTTTATCTATTAACATATGCCCTCGCAGTATATATGTAGGAAAATTTTCCTACTATTTAAATATTATGTTTTTAAACTTGTATAAAATTCTTTCCCTATTTTCTTTATTTAACTATATTATTGAAAAATGTATTTTAAAAATAATTCAAAATTCATAATTTTCTTAAACATTTTTCAAAAATTTTTTACAATCTTAGCTTTCCTTAATTTTTTATCCTTTTATGAAATATTATCAGAATATATAGAGTATTTATATTGAATTTTAAAAATTTATAGAGGAGCATTTATTTTTTATTCGTATTAAACATATGATTGAAATTGTTTTTCAACCTTATGGTAAAAGAATAAGTATTGAAAAAAACATTAATTTATTAGAAGCAGCTAGAATTGCAGGTATAGGTATAAGAAGTGTATGTGGTGGAAGAGGTACATGCGGTAAATGTAAAGTTATTGTTAAAAAAGGGAATGTTGATTTTAAATCTATTGGAGAAGAATTTTTAACAGAAGATGAAGCTTTAAAAGGATATGTATTAGCATGTTTATCTTATCCACTTGAAGATTGTGAAATTTTTGTGCCAGTTGAATCAAGAATAGAAGGACAAAAATTACAATACGAAGCAAAAATACCTAAAATTGCTCCAATCACATCTATAAAGAAAGAATATTTCCCTTTAGAAAAAATAGATTATGCTTTAAAATTAGCTAATTTAAGTAAAGAAGAAGCTTTACTATATCCTGATGGTATCACACTTACTATTAGAGATTATGGTAAAAAAAGGGGAGTTATAAATATTGAAAATGGAGATACTTCTAATAAATTTCTTGGTTTAGCTATAGATATTGGTACAACAAAAGTTGTTGCATACCTTGTTGATATGAAAACAGGAAATATTATTAATAGAGCTTCAGATTTTAATAAACAATTAGTATATGGTGAAGATGTTGTTTCAAGAATTGGTTATACTTATAAGAAAGCTGAAAAGAAATATGAAATGCAAAAAGCAGTTATTGATACAATTAATGATTTAATTTTTAAACTTTTAAAAGATACAAATTTCTCAATAAATGATATATATGATGTTTGTGTTGCAGGAAATACTGTTATGACTTATTTATTTGCAGGTATTGATGCTTTTCCACTTTTAGAACCAGGCTCGAAAATTTCAAAAGAACCTATAATTTTAGATTCTTCTTTTATTGGCTTAAAAGTAAATAGTTTATCAGAAGTATATTGCTTACCTTGCTCGAGTAGACTTTTAGGAGGAGATGTTATAGGTGATATTCTTACATCAGGAATGTTTAAATTTGATGAACCTGCTTTATTAATAGATATAGGAACAAATGTTGAAGTTGTACTTGGTTGTAAAGATTGGTTTATTTCTACAACTGCTGCTGCAGGTCCTGCTTTTGAAGGATGGGGAGTTAGTTTCGGAATTAGAGCAATTGAAGGTGCAATAGATAGTGTTAAAATAGATCCTAAAAATTTTAAAGCAGAATATACAACTATTGGAAATACTAAACCTAAAGGAATATGTGGCTCAGGTTTCATAGATCTTTTAGCTGAAATGTTTAGAAATGGAATTATGGATAGTGGAGGAAAAATAAATTATTCAATTGAAACTCCATATATTAAATATGGAGAAAGAGGATATGAATATATTGTTGTGCCTTCTGAAGAAACAGCAATAGGAAAAGATATAGTAATCTCCGAGAAAGATATAGCAAATTTGCTTGATGGAAAAGCAGCTGCTTGTGCAGCTATAAGTATAATACTTAAAAAAATGAGATTAACAGTTAATGATATAAGTAGAGTATATGTATGTGGAGCATTTGGAAATTATATAAATTTAAATAATGCTATGGCTATAGGATTAATACCTGAATTTCCAAATGCAAAAATAGAATATCTTGGAAATGGGTCTATTGGAGGTGCATATCTAGCTCTTATGTCTATAGAATATAGAAAAGAAGCTGAAAGAATTGCAAAATTATTATCATATATAGATTTAATGAAAGATATAGATTTTATTGAAGAATATACTGCAGCTTTTAGCTTCCCTGGAAAAGAAAGCCTCTTTCCAAGTAAATGGTGGAAGAAAAAGCATTAAGTATTATAAAATATTATAAAATAAAAATTTATTTATTTTCACTTTTCCATTCTTCAAGTATTCTTGGCCATTCATTTTTAATAAATGCAGGTATTTCTGAAGAATCTGATGGACCAACTATAACTCTCCATTTAATAGCATCTTCTACATCTCCTGAAATTTTAGCAGCTTTTCTAGGTATGATTAAAATTCTATGTTTAACTTTCTTTTCAAGTCCAGAGCTATCAATAACTTCTTTAAATTTATCTGGAACAAATTTATTAGCTGCTGTAGCTACATCTACAGCATAACCTTCTGTATCAACTATTAATAAATAGCTATCAATTTTTGAATTTTCAATATCTCCAGATACGAGATAATATGTTAATACAAAATTGCTTGTAACAAATACAGGTGACCATTCATTTGGATTTCCTATAATTTTTAATTCAGGTTTAACTGATACTGGTTTTCTCGGATCTGTATAAATATTATGTCTTAGAATAGTTATTGGAAGCAATACCCATCCTTCTATACTATGCATTACTAATAAAGATACATGATTAACTATTAAACTTGCAGCTGTTATTGCTTCCCATGTAGCTTTTTTCAATTTATCTCCATCGATTAAAAACCAAGCAGTCATTGGTACTCCCATTGTTGGAAATCCATACAATGGATTACCTTCTTCGCATGCTTTCCATCTAATTGCTACTAATGAATTTATTGTTGTGTTTAAACCATTTCCAACAAATGTTCCTGGATCAAGTATAATGTCATTTATTCCATTATCCAATAAATTTTTAGTAATTGTTAATAACCCATCCATATCTCCTGGACTAAATACTGCTAATGGACATTTATACTCTTTTGCTAATTTAGCCATTTCATTCCAATTCGATTCTATTGCAGCATATATTAATGGTCTATCATTTTTCAATAAAGATAATCCTGCTTCAATTATTTCTGGTTTAAAAGAACAAAGCATTATTGGAAGCTTTGTATTTTCCATTACTATTTTTACTGTTTTCATGAATTTTTTTGGATCTTCTGAAACAGATCTAATTGCTATCATATCAAGTTTTAAATTAATACCTGTATAAGTATAACTAAAATTCTCAATAAATTTAACTCTATTTATTATCTCATTCTCATTCATTTCATCATCCACATCTAATGCTATTGGAGGAGGATTAATGTATGTTAAATCATGTCTATACATAACATATTCTCCACCTATTTTTAAAGATATATTGCCTCTTTTTATGATAATCTCTTTTACAGCAGGTTTTATGATATTCCAAATTTTTTCATAATTTGCTTTATATTTTTCTTCTTCAAGAAGTGGAGTACATTTATCAAGCTTTGTTTCCATATTTACCAATTTTGCAGCAAAAGCCATGCAATTTTCTTCACCACATTTTTGACAATTTGTTTTTGGAAGAAGCTTGTAAATTTCTATTGGACTTATTGCTTTCCATGGCATTTTTTATCACCCAATTTTAGCACTTACCCAATTGTATAATTTTTCTTTTTGAAATGTTTTTTCTCCATAAATATATTCAACAAATTCTTTTAAAGTACTTGGAGTAATTGGGCAAACAGTCATGAAATAATCTGCTCCAGCTAAAAGCATACAAAGCCCAGTTAATAATTCCCATATTGGCCCTCTAATTTCTTTTGGTCCCCATAAAGGATCCATTTTTATCCATGCTTCTCTAGCAGCCCATGCATTACTTACACCAGCAACTAATGGATGTTGCAATTCTTCATCCCCTTTTAATGCAGCTAATCTAGCTCTTTGAGTTGCAGTGTATCCATATTCCAATCCATATCCTATTCCTGCGCAATTCATATCTATTACTATCATATTCTTTGGTAAATAATCATAAACTTTCCTATTTAATTGTCTAGCTTTATCCAAATCCATTGGACTAAAATCTATTACAACATGCCCATATTTCTTTATTGGTTCAAGGACTTTTTTCAAATCCATATCTAAATTTAATGAATTTATTAATATTCTTTCACCTTCTGCAATTTCTGAAATTTTAGAAAATACTTCTACATCTTTTTCAGGATTTCCAGATCCTCCTACACATATTGGTACTTTAACAGCTTGTAAAACATTTTCAACAATTTTAGCAGCTTCAGATGGAGATGTATTCTTAACATTTGGATCAGTACTTACTAAATGAAGCGTGATCATATCTGCATTAAATTTTTCAACTGCAATCCTAGCCCATTCAGCAGGATCATTAAGAACATCTTCTCCATAAAACATTCTTACTGCTTTAGGAAGAGAAATTTTCATATCAAAAATATCTAATGCAAATATTGGTTTATGTGGCATAACTAATTCTGGTTCTTCAAAAAAATAGAATGGAGGAGCTTTTTCTCCACCTATTATATATGTTCTATCTCTTGTCCCACCCATGCTTCTTGTTGCTCCAATTTCAACTTCAATTATTTTCCCAGACCAAACCATTTTTGGTTTTTCAAATTTTAATTTAGGAATTTCAATAGGCTTAGCTATTTGAGGAGGCATAATTGTTGGAGCAATAATTTGCCTTGTTATACTACTTAAAAGAAACTCGAGTTTATCTATTGCAATTTCTATTGAATCTAATTCTATTTCATCACTATCTTCAAATGCTTTTATAAAAGTTTCAGCTATTTTTCTATAAGGGTTTTCATCGCTCTTTTTCACTTGCTTTTCCGCTCCTTATTAAAAGCTTATCAATATGTATAGTTACATTATTAAGCTCAATTTCACCATATTTTTCAAGCAATTTAAGAATCTCTTCTAAAGATAACGTACTTTCTTTGCTTTTACTCAATTTATCCACCTTTTTTCCTAAATATTATTTTTTCAGCTTTAATTCTTATACCTTCAAATGACATTTTTATTCCTATTTGTGGTTGTTGCTGTGTTGGTATTTCAAAAGTTACTCTAACTCCACCTACACCAGGAACTTGAACAATTTGTGTAGGTGCTGTAGTAACTGCAGTAGGTTGAACTACTTGTATAGGTTGTGCTATTTCTGGTGGCTTAGCTACTTCTATAGATGGGGCTACTTCTTCAACTATAGCTTTTTCAGCTTCAGCTTCCATTTCTTTTATTCTTTTAGCTAATGGATGTCCTTTTTCCAATAAGAATTTCTTTAATTCTTCAACATTTGATACATCTTTCTCTGTAGCTATTTTATCGTATAGTTCTACTGGTATAGCATCCTTAACTCTTTCTTTAAGATCTGAAGGAAGCCAAACTATTTTATTCCATCCACCATCTGCTTGTAAAAACTTTGGAGATCTCATATATTCTATTGATAAACCATGAAAACCATCTATTTGTCTTCCACCTGATGTTGAATCAGCTATTGTTGAAAATGGAAGTCCAATAACTGTTTTCCCTTTAAATGGTCTATGAACTATTCCTAATCCATCTACTTCTGGTATATAAAATGCAGTAGCTTCAAAGCATCCGCATGAAGTATGTGGATATCCAAAAGCTGTATATAATTGTACTCTTTCTATTGCTCCTTGAGACCTTTTTTTAACCATTTCATTAGGACCTGTATATTCTCCTTTAATAGGATCTATACATTCTCCTATAGGTGTTGGAATTATTGGTCCTTTTGGATCAACTTCTGCAGCAGCTCTTGCATCAAACCAACTTATAGCTCCACAATTTGCATATCTATTAGGAGTTATTATACATACATGTGTAGGTGCAAAAGATTGACAAAGAACACAAGAATAGAACATATCAACTTCTTCATCTTTTAATCCTCTAGCTCTAGCATCTCTTTCTTCATATATTTTAAGAGCTTCATTATACATTTCTTTAACTTTTTCTGGATCTGTTATAAATGTAATTCTTATTTTTTCAACTATTGGTAATTCAGCTTTATAAAGCCTTTGAAGAACCTTGCCCCAATAAGTAAAAGATGTTAAGCCTTTCTTAAAAGATGCTTTACTTACTCTTATCCATATATCATATCTTTGATTTAAGTGCATAATTCCTTCAATATAATTTGTATAAAGATGTATTTTCCTTTCAAGAACACCTTCTAAATCTTTTTCAATTTTCTTCCCAGCAACTTCTATTAATATTCCTAATGGATAAGATTTCCCTTCTTCAAGATCTTTTATATCTGGACCAATTATTAAAACATCTTCATTTTCAATTTCTTCAATTTTTCTAGCTTTTACAAGCTCAAATTTATGATCTATTTTTGGTCCTCCAAGTTCAACATACATTTGTTCTTTTCTTATTCTTTGTCCTTCAAATTGTGGTCCTACTTCAACAGGTATATCTGAAAACATTCCTTTAGATGACATAGTTCATCACTTATTTCAATTCAATAATAATATTATTTAAAAATTTAAACCATGCTTCTATTAAAGGATTATTCTGAAGAGAATAGGTTGCATGCGGTTGATAATAAGGCTCAAGACTAAGAGTTTTTAAATGATTATAAGCAAAATGCTTCAAATTTGAAAGCATTAACCAACAATAATAATATGGAAAACCAATAAAAATTGCTAAATCATATTGTCCTTTACCATCAAAACCATTCCAATTCGGATCTTTTAATCTATCTATAAATTCTATAGAAGGCATAATTCTAAAATTTATATTCTTTTCACGCATTTCTTCAATTGTTTTTGGCGATGAAGCTACAATTTCTGCATTAATTTTATTACTTAATTTCTTAATTAAATCAAAAATTTTATATCCTTCTTTTTCAATTTCTAAAATTTTATCACCAATTATTATTACTGGACGATTTGCTTTTTTTAGATATTCTGCAACAATTTTAGGATTATTTAATAATAAAGCTTTTATTGGACCAGGTACTTCAGCTTTTTGCCAAGATTCAGCCAATTTTCTTCACCACCTTTTCTTTAAGAAGAGTCGGATCAGGTATAACTTTTTCTTCCCATCCTTTTTCTTTTAAGAATGAAACTATTTCATCTTTCATTGTTATTGGAATATCTGCCTCTACTCTTACAAACATTGGCAAATCTTCTGGTAAAACTCCATAGAATTTTCTATAAAGATTTACATAATGTGTTAATTTTATTGCTCTTCCTTGAGGAGTATCGTTTGCTCTCATACATAATTTTGCAATCATAACCATAGCTTCTTCTTTTGTTTCTGCAGCATAGAATAAATGTTCTGGTACAGGACCAACATAAACTTTTTCTCCTGTTCTAGCATCATAAACCATCCAATCTTCTCTATTCTCTTTTCTACCAAGTAGCATCCTTCTATATTTTGATCCATGAGGACCTACAATTACTGGTATTCCAAGTCTCCAAAATCCACTAGCAATTGAAGCAGCTTTTTGACTCATAGCTCCCCATGCAACACCTACAGCTCCAATCCTATTAAGTATGTAATCTGCTATTTCTTTATAATTAGCTCTAAGTGTTCTTTTAGCAAATATGCTTGCTATTTTTATAGCTGCACCAGATATATGAGAATTAGCAACACATGATCCTACATTTACTAAGCATCCAGCATCAAAATCTCCTGGATATTCTTCATATAATGTTTTTCCTTCACTATTTTTATACATTCCTATAGTCATAGCTGCACAACCTGAAGCAACAACTATGTACCTTCTTTTTAAAAATTCTTCAGCCATTTCAACAACTTCTTTACCACCATTTGCATAATTTGCACATCCAACAAATGCTATCACTCCAGGTATTGTTCCAAGAACTATATCTCTACCAACTTTTCTTATCTCAGTATCTCTTATAGCACCTCTTCCAGTTCTACATTTAAATTTCTCTTCTCTTATAATTTCTTCTGATGCTTTATTCATTAATGTTATAATTGGTAAATCTTCAGGACATGCAGATTCGCATCTTCCACATCCAACACAATAATCATAAAGATTAGAAAGTTTTGAAAAATCTCCATTTGAAGCAGCTTTCATAGCAAAAGCTATTTTCAAATTGTTTGGACAAGCTCTTTCACATTCTCTACATTGCTTACATTTTTTAGCTTGTGAAATAATCCATTCTTTTTCTTTTATTGGGAAAATTTTTATATTAAATCTTTTTGGAGCTAATTCCATAGCAGCTTTTACAGCTACTTCTCCAACTTTTTCACGATCAAATATTAATGCTCCTGGAATACTTCCATCTAATAATTTATTAACAATTTCATTTGCATCTTCTTTAGTTAAATCTGGTAATCCTTGACAATTTTTATCACTTGTAGCTATTATTATAGCATTTATTTTCTTTGCTTCTTCTATAAGATTAGTTCTAATGCATTGTTCATCTACAATTATTACATCTGGTATTCCAGTTCTTATAAATCTTAATTGCCAAGATATTGGTCCAACAATCTTACCTATTTTAGGAGAATATCTTGAAGTATCCCATGCCGTACAACATAAACCAACAACTTCAATTTTTCCATCAAGATTATTTTCAAGAATATAATCAATTATTCCAGTTGTTGGTAAAACGTTATGTCCAATACACATTATAACAGGTTTGGATATATCAATATTTCCAATACCAAGGTCTACAAGAGGAGCTTCAGGATCAGCTCTGGGAAAATTTAAAGCTGATATTTGAGCTATTTCTGCAATTTCCATACCAACATGATCTATCATTCCTGCATGAAAAACTTTAGATTCAAAATCTATATTATTTCCTTCTTGTCCTGTATGAGTTGCTGAAAGTAATTGAGTTATTTGTCTTTCACAATAATCAAGAACATCTTCAAGATCTCCAAGTGTTTTTGGTTTTACTCCGCATACTAAGCGTGTAATAGGGGCTTCAACATATATATATTCTCCACCAATATTTATTGGATGATCTCTACCATATCTTTCTATAAGTTTTTCAACAAGATCTCTTGCATGAGATGTATGAGTTGCAGCGCCTATACAACAAGCTAATAAAACTATTCTTGATTGTTGACTAGACATATTTAAGCCACATGCACCTCTTTTATCTCTTGAAAGATCACATTTACCAAAAGTACATAAGCAACAAAGATCACAAAATGGCATGTATAAAGGCTTATATCTTTTAAGTAATATATGATCCCAATCTCTTAAACTAGCAATAGAAGGAAATGGTGTTGGTCCAAGAGGTTCCCATTCTTCTTCTATAGCTAATCTACCAATAGCAATTTCAACATCCTTTAAAGATAATCCAGAAGTTTCAAGAAGTTTTGCAGAAAGCTTTAAAGGACCTTTTTCAACCAATTTTACCACCAAATTTCAACTTAACAAAAATAATAGATAAATTTAAAGTTTAAAACTTAATCATTTTTAAATTATATTATATTTTTTTTAAACTTTTTAAATAAAGCATGGATAATTATTTAACGAATGCGATTTCGACAATAGCCTTAAATTCATAAAAAATAATATTACTACTATTGATTTTTTAATCTATTTTTATAAAGGTCCACGATAATTAATTATAGCTGGACATCCAACACATTTACCAATATTGAAACTTTTACAATTGTTACATTCTACACCACAAGGAGGTTTTTCTAAAGATTTTTTTGCAAGATTTAAACGAATTAATAAGTATGGTTCAAAGAATACTTCATTTATTGGAATAAACTCAGATTTACGTACACCTTCTTTACTTCTTAAAGAACATTCTTCAATAGCTATACTACTTAAAGTATCTTCATTTTCAGCAATTATTAAAGCAATTAAATTATAACTTCCATATACTTTAAAAATATTTAAAACTCTAGGACAATTTTTATATTGATTAAGAATTTTTTCCATATTTTCAGAATCTTTTATTTCTAAGAAAATGAATGCTGGATAAAGCTTTAAATAATTTGTATTTAATGCTATTGAAAATTTTAATACATTATTTTTTAAAAGTTTTAAAATTCTCTTTTTAATACCCATGCTTGTAAATCCTATATGCTTTCCAAGTTCTTTACAAGTAATTCTACTATTTTCTGATAATAATGAAATAAGCTTTTTATCTATCTCATCAAGCATGTTTAATATTTAAACTAAGGAATATATATTTGTTTATAATTTTATATATTAGTAAAATAATATTTAGAAAGATTAAATATGAATAAAGAAAATGTGAATTATGAATATTTAAAAGAAATTGAAGAAAGAAAAATTAAAATACAAAAAAATATGGAAAATGTAAAACATAAGATAATTGTTTTAAGTGGAAAAGGCGGAGTTGGAAAATCAACTATTACTGCAAATATTGCAATTATTTTAGCAAAAAGAGGTTATTCTGTAGGAATATTTGATTATGATTTTCATGGTCCAGCAATACCTAAAATGCTTGGTGTAGGTAAAGAAAATTTAAAAGCTTTTCCACTTGGAATTTTTCCAGTTGAAGGTATTTTAAATATAAAAATTGTATCAATAGCTTTTCTTTTACCAAATGAAAAAACACCAGTAATTTGGAGAGGACCAATGAAATATAATGCTTTACAAGAATTAATGGCAAATGTAATATGGGGAAAAATAGATTATTTATTATTTGATTTACCTCCAGGTACTGGAGATGAAGCTTTAAACATAGCTCATATGATTCCTAATATAGATGGTGCTATTTTAGTAACAATTCCATCAGAAATTTCTAGAATTGCAGTAGAAAAAGCAGCTGAATTTTGTAAAGCTTTGAAAATAAATTTAATTGGAGTAATAGAAAATATGAGTTATTTTATTTGTCCAAAATGTGGATATAAAATAGAAATTTTCGGTAGTGGAGGAGGAGAAAAAATAGTTGAAGAAGAGAAAATACCATTCTTAGGTAAAATACCTTTAAATCCAAAACTATCTAAATATATGGATAATGGAAAACCAATAGTTCTTTCAGAAAATGAAAAAGAAACATTTCAAATATTTAATGAAATTGTAGATAAAATAATAAATCAAATTGGTTAATATTTTTTATAAATACTTATATCCCTTATTTTTTATTATTTAAAATATATCTTGAAAAAAGTGAGTTGATTGAGTCAAGAATATATAGTTAAATGTAATAATTGTTCAGCTCCATTAGAATATACTCCTGAAAGCATTTTTATTATTTGTTCTTATTGTGGAAATGTAAATTGGTTCTTAGAAGAATCTGAAACTCAAATTTTTGTTATTCCATCTAAAAATGAAAGAGAAATTATTAATGCTTTTTGGGATAGAATGAAGAAAGATAAAGATATGAAAAAAGTAGTAAATGAATTAGAAATAGTAGATGTTTATGGAGTTTATGTTCCAATTTTCTTATCAAGAATTGATGTTTCTTCTTTATGGAATGGTATTGAAAGGAAAACAATTACTAAAAATAGAAAAACAAGAGTTGTTACTATTAAAAAGAGTGGAAAGTTTTCAGATGAAATATTACTTTCAATTCCAGCTAGAAGAGTAATTGAAGAATTTGGCCTTGAGGAGCTTATCGAAAAAATCAGTAATAATCCACCAAATTATGTTAATATAGAAGAAATTAATTGGAATGAAATTAAACTTCAAGTTTTAAATTCTGAAATTAGCATAAATGAAGCAAGTAATAAATTAAAAGATAAAGCAGAAGATATTATAAGAAAAAGGATAAAAAGAGAAAATAATTTAAGTGAATTTATTTTTTACTCTTGTGATAGTAAAATAAAAGAAATGAAGTTATTATTAGCCCCTCTTTGGATAATTTCTTATAAATATAAGAAAGGGATATATAATATTGCTATTTCAGGTAATGATCTAATTTTCCTTAAAACTACAGAACCAGTTTTCTTTTATCAAAGAATTTTTCAATTATTTGGATCAGCTTTAGCTACACTTGCTGGTATTGGACTTCTTTCACTTATGTTTAAGATTAATGAAGATATTACTCTTTTCATTATAGCATGTATTGCTTGTTTCTCATTTGCACTTTCACTTTCAAGAAAAATAATAAGTGATGTAAGAATTGAAAGGTGGAAATAAATGGAACAAGCTAAATGTCCAAATTGTGGAGCAGATTTTAAAGTTTTGAAAAATATATTATTTACAACATGCTCTTATTGTGGTTATACTTTTAATTTAAAAACTCTTCAAGAATGGGTTCATTACTTTTTCCCAATTTATATAAATTATAATTCTGCTTGGATAAAATTGAGAAGTTTCATTTCTAGAAGGTATGGAGTCCCTTATGATTTTAATGAATCTTCATATATAAAAAATGTTATGCTTCATTATATTCCTTTACATGTTTTTCATGTTGAAGCAGAAGCAACATGTCAAAGTGATATAGGAAAAGCAGTATATCATAAAATTTTAGATATAGCAATTCCTGCTTATAGTGGCTTTTGGTTTGACTCGATTTTAAATTCTCATAAATTTTCCATAAGAGGAAAAATATTCTTTAAACCTGCTTTATTAGAAAAAGGGAAATATTATCCTCCAAATATTCAAAGTGATTATGCAAAAAATCTAGCTCAAAATATAGCTAGCTCATTAATTATGAAAGAAGCTAATGAAAGTTGTAAAGGTTATTCACAAATAAGTAAAATGGATGTAAAATACATTGGTTTAATTCATTATCCTATTTGGGAAATTTATTATAATTATCATAATGAAATATATAAAAATTTAATAGATGGAACAAATGGAAAAGTAATGTTTGTTGAATATCCATTAAGTAGAGAAGCTAGGAGTTTTCTATTGTTTTCTTCTTTATTTTTAATACTATTTTGTTCATTGGGTGGATTAATTATAGGTTCTTTAATAATTTCTAGCATTTTAGGTTTAATATTAGGATTAATAAGTTCTATTATAGTTTCTTCTCCTTTACTTTCTACTGCTTTTTCTTTAAAAATAAGAGGATATGAAGAAATTTCAAAAAAAGACTCTATTTTATCTTCAGAAGAAATAATAGATTTATTTAAAGAATTAAGTATTTTTAAAACAAGAACTCCAATCGTTTTCGATATATGATTAGCTTAATGCTTTTCCAAAATCTAAAATAAGATTGAGTAAAGGTTTTAATGCTTCTTCTTTTAATTCTGCAATTAAGTATATCCATGATTCTTCTTTATTTAAAGATAATCTTTTAATGAATTTTTTCATATTTAATAAATTCTCTTTTATTTCTGGTTTCAATAAAATTTTTTCTGCAAAATTTACATCATCAGTTAAAAATATGTATGACTCTTTTAATTCTTTTTCTTCTTCTATTACTATTTCTTTTAATTTTTTTTCTAAAATAATTTTTTCATAATTTTTCTTATCAATTTTTTGGAAAATTTCGATATTTGAAGAAATTTTATTTTTTAAAAATCCCCAACAAACAAAACGATCATATTCTTTTGTAATAAAAGAAAGAGGATAGTGCATTAAATTTTCACGATCAACAAGAGCTATAGCTATTTCAATTTTATCAAATGCGTTTTCTTTTTTTAATTTACAGAATGATCTAAAACCACTATATCCAAATGGCTTAAAACCAATAAATTCGCTATGTGGCGTCATATATTCTTTTATTGCTTTTGCATACTTTATACTAAGTTTTTTATTTTTATTACTTCCAATAAAAAATACGATAAGAAAAATAAAAGCTAATAAGAATATTGCCCAAAAATCGTACATATTATATTACCTATTCTTTTTATATAAATCAAATACTAAAATTTATATACTTATATGTTGATTTTATATATAACAAAATATTGGAGGAGAAAAAGGCTTGCTTTCATTAATAGTTGTTTTCATTGGTATAATTGTATATGCTTTAACTTATAGAGGCTATATAAAATGGTTCGATAGAAATATTATAATGTCAGACCCAAAAAGAATGACACCAGCTCATACATACATGGATGGTGTAGAGTTCTTTCCATCAAATAGATATGTTTTATTTGGTTTTCAATGGAAAAGTATTGCTGCTTTAGGTCCAGTTCTTGGTCCAATAATAGCAATCCAATGGGGTTGGTTACCAGCTTTTCTTTGGATTCTTTTTGGAACAATTTTTATTGGCTGGATTCATGATTATGGAAGCATGATTACATCTTTAAGGTCTGAAGGTGCTTCTTTTGGACCTATAACATATGAATTAATTTCTCCAAGAGCAAGAACAATATTACTTTGGTATATTTTATGGTATATAGTGCTAATTCTTTCTTCATTTACTAATGTTGTTGCTGGTTTATTTAATAGTTTTCCTGTAACACCAATACCAGTACTTATTGTAACAATTGTAGGTATGTTGGCAGGATATATGACATATAAACTCAAGGTTAACATTGTTTATACAACTATAATTGCTGTAGCGATTATGTTCTTAGGAGTTTGGGCTGGCATAGCAACACCAATAATTGCTCCATTTCCAAAAGAATGGGTTTTAGATTTTTGGATGTTTATAACTTTGCTATTTTGTTTCTTAGGCGCTGTTCTGCCAATATGGGTTTTCATACAGCCAATAAATTATCTTTCATTCTATTTAGTTTATAGTGGTGTAATAGGCATGATCTTAGGAGTTCTTATTGCTACTCCAAATTACGCGTTTCCAACATTTACAACATTTTTTGATCCAAAAACTACACCATCAGGTCCATTATGGCCAATGATGTTTGTAACAATTGCTTGTGGAGCAATATCTGGTTGGCATAGTTTAATTGGTTCTTCAATTACATCAAAACAATTAGATACTGAACCTGATGCTCATTTTGTTGCTGGTGGTGCAATGCTAGCAGAAGGTATTTTAGCTTTAGTAGCTTTAACAACTGTTGCAATACTTTCTCCTGAAGTTGCTAGACCTTTAGCTCCAGCAGCTCGTTTTGTAACAGGTGGATCTACACTTCTTAACTATATTGGAGTTCCAATGGATTATGCAAAAGCTTTTGCGGCAATAATGTTGATCATATTAGCAATAACGATTATGCATATAGGGCTTAGGATTACTCGATTAGTATTATCTGATCTAGCTGGACCTAGATTTGGTGGAATATTCAAGAATATGTATATAAGTGCTATCGTAATAAGTTTCATTGTATGGCTTGTTACAAGCCCACATACTGGTGCGGCTTTTAGCTACGTTTGGGGTACTTTTGGTGGAGCTAATCAACTTATGGCTGGGTTAGCTTTAATGATAATATCACTTTGGCTTACAAGAGAGAAACGCCCTACAATATATACAATAATTCCTATGTTTTTCATGATTGGAACAACGATATCAGCATTAATTTATCTATCATATACAGGAGTAACATCATATATAGCTGATCCAACAAAAATTGGGGCTGGTATTGCTGCTATTATAAACATAGTTCTATTAATTTTAGCTTTCTTTATGTGCTATGAAGGAGCAAAAGCATATCGAAGAATTAAATCTGAAATAAAGAAATAAAATATTATTTACTTCCTTTTCTTTTTTTAGATATAAATTATTTTTTATTTTCCTAACGCTTCAGCAACACGAGCTATCATTTCTATACCTGTAACTTCTGTTTCATAAAGTGGAACGTAAGCTCTAACAAGTCCAGGGAATTTATTATGAATAATTTCTATATAATGTTCTTGTTCCTTAATTTTATTAGCTATATATGGTGAAATATTTGTTAAATCAAATTCTTCTTTAGGAAGGACTTCATTCACAATTACTCCCCCTATAGGTATTTCAAATGCTTGAACCCATCCGATAAATCTTTCAATTACTGCAATTGGAAGAGCAAGTGGTAAGGTAACGAATAAAAAAGCTGTTCTTTCATTATCAGTTAATAATTTACGTCCTTTTTCTATTTGTTCTCTGGTTGCTAAAAGACTTGTTAACATTGGGTCTTTCTTGATTTCTTCCATTATTTTCTCTTTTCTAAATGATAGTTTAACACGAAGCGATAATGCTTCTTTTCGACTCTCGATCATTTTATGTAACCAAAGATCATAAACTTTTGACATGCCTAATAAACGATATGTATGTGCAACTGGTGCAGTATCAAAAACATAAACATCAAATTCCCCTTTTAACATAAGATTAATCATATCATCAAACATTGCTGACTCTTCAAAAGCTGGATTAGTAGTAGCAATTTCAATAAATGGTTCAGGATCTAATGGAATATCAGCATATTTTAAAAATGTAAATATTTTATTTCTTATTTCTTCCTTATATCTTTTAATTGTATCTGAAATATCTATTTCAATAGCGTATAAATTTTTAGTTTCTTTTATTTTTTGTATACCTTTACCCCATATATCTTGTCCAAATGCACTTGATAAACTATGAACTGGATTTGTTGAAGAAATTAATGTTTTTTTCCCTAATTTTTCAGCAAAATAATATGCAGTTCCAGCTGCAATAACAGTTTTTCCAACTCCACCTTTTCCACCAAAGAATAAGTATTTCAAATTAGGCTTTGAATTAATAAATTCTTTAAAACTTAAACTCATATTCAATCACTTCTTTATCCAAAAAGAACCTCTGCTACTTTTGATATCATTTCAAGACCTTTAGGCTCACGATCAAACATAGGCACAATTCCTCTAATTAATGGTCCAAATTCTTCCTTTATTATTTTCATGTATTTTTGTTGCATTAATATCTTATTTTTTAAAAGAGATGGGACATTTGGTTGATTTAATAATTCAATTGGATAAACTTGATTTATTATTATTCCACTTAATGGTATATTGAATGCTTTAAACATTTCTAAAGCCTTTTTTGTATCTAATATAGGCATTTGTTCTGGTATTAAAACATAAAAGAATGCAGTATGCTCTTTATCCTTCATCATATTACTAACAAAATCTAATCTGGATCTTATGAATTCTAATTCTTCTAAAATTTTATCCTCTTGAGCAACTCCACCTTTTCCACTAAGAACTGAAGCTACATCTCCATATTCATCAGCTTTTTTACGAGTTTCAACAATTTTATCAACCCAAGTATCTAGAATTTCCGCCATACTTAAAAAGCGAATAGCATGACCATGTGGCATCATATCGAATATATAATAATCATACTTGCCACTTGTCATTAGTTCTACCATAGCATCAAAAGTAGCAGATTCAGCCATTGCTGGTTCAGCTGCACATGATTTAATATAATCATCTATTTCTTTTGGAATTTCTCCATACATACTAATAATTTTTTTCCGAATTTCTTCTTGATACATTTCTATTTTCTTATCTGCATCAATTTCTAAAGCAAAAAGATTTGGAATAATTTCAACTTCTCCTTTTCCAAAAATATTTCTTTCAAATATATCAGTAAGACTAGCTTGAGGATCTGTTGAAAATACTACAACTTTCTTTCCTTGTTTTGCTAACCAATAAGAAGTTGCTGCAGAAAGAGTTGTTTTTCCTAATCCACCTTTTCCTCCAAATAATATATATTTAATATTTGGATTAGATTTAAGATATTGTTGAATAGAAATATTTATTGACAAATAACAACACCTTTATGCAAAAATAGTATCTGTAACGTCTCTTTCTCTTAATAAAGTTCTTTTCCAAGTTTTTATATGTGGAACAGCATATGGTAATAATCTTAAAGAATAATAAGGTGGAAGCACTGGAACACCAAGCATATCTCCCATAGTTATTAACATAAAAAGATTTTCTAAATGCATTCTTGTTTTTAATGCATAAGTAACCATTCCATGCATAGCCATACCATATACTAAACCTTTAACTGCTTTCTTTAATTCTCCTTCTTCTTTCTTTTCTTTTTCTTTCTTAGCCATAAAAATCTATTTTATAAGTTAATTAAATTAACTTATAAATATTTCTAATTTTTCATTATTTATTCTAATTTTTCAATTATATCTCTTTCTTTAAGGAAATATTTTTTCCAAGATTGAAGTTTAGGTATATAATAAGGAAATAATTTAAGACGATAATATGAAGAAATAGGATATCCAAGCATATCTCCCATAGTTATTAACATAATCATATATTCAGTGCATATTTTTTTCTTTTCTAAATATAAAATCATATCATATATATTAGTAGCACCTAAAAGAAAATCTCTTATTGCCAATTTTAAATTTTGAATCTTATCGCTAATTGGCATCAAATTTCATAATTATTTATTTAAATGTAGTTTATAAAGCTATAAAAAGAAAAATATTTTATTATCTTTTTGAATTGATTATTTATAATTTAAGTGGTGAGATATGTCTAAATTAAGTTTTGGAATAGAATTTTTACCTGCTAAAAGCATAGAAAAACTAGTAGAATATGCAAAATTATCAGAAGAAGTAAGTATTGATTACATATGGGTTACTGATCATTATAATAATAGAAATGTTTATGCAACTTTAACTGCAATGGCTTATGCAACTATTAGTATTAAATTAGGTACTGGTGTAACTAATCCATATGTAATTAATCCATGTTGGACAGCTTCAGCAATAGCTACTATAGATGAAGTATCCAAAGGAAGAGCAGTATTAGGAATAGGTGCTGGTGATAAAATTACTCTTGAATCTATTGGTGTAGAATGGAAAGAACCTTTAACAACAATTAATGAAGCAGTATACATAATGAAGAAATTACTTAATGGAGAAAAAGTTACTTTTAAAGGTAAAATATATAATATTAAAAATGCAAAATTGAATTATAAACCTTCTAAAAAAATTCCAATTTATATTGGAGCTCAAGGACCAAAAATGTTATCTTTAGCAGGCTCTTTAGCAGATGGAGTTTTAATAAATGCCTCTCATCCAATAGATTTTGAATATGCAATTAAATACATTAAGGAAAGTTTAGAGAAAAGGGAAGAAAAAATCGACTTTTTTGATATCGTTGCATATACTTCATTATCTATAGATGAAAATGAAGAAAAAGCTAAGGAAGCTGCAAAAATTGTAGTTGCATTTATAGTAGGAGGTTCCCCTCAAACAATTCTTGAAAGACATGACATAAATATTTCTAAAGCTTCAGAAATAAGTAATGCTATAAGTAAAGGAGATTTTGGTAAAGCATTATCACTTGTTGATGATAAAATGTTAAATGAATTTGCTATTGTTGGTACTCCAAAACAAATAATAGAAAAAATTGATAATCTTAGAAAAATAGGTGTTACGCAAATAGTTGCAGGTTCTCCTATTGGTCCAGAAATGAAAAAATCGATAAAACTATATGGAGAAATAATTAAAACATTTAAGTAATACTATTTCCTTTTTCTTTATTTATGTATATTTAAATTTTAATTATAAATAAAAAATTTCATGAATCATAGAAAAAGAGTTTTTAATGCTTTTGAATATAAAATTCCTGATAGAACTCCTCTTGATGAACCTGAAGGTCGTTTTCGTATAGATACTTATAGAAAATTAGAAAAATATTTTAATGCTTTTGATCATGAAGTTATTTTAGATTTTTTAGGAATTGATTTTAGACATGTTGAAAGAGGAATATCTGACTCTTTTAAGAAAAAAGCAAAATTTATAGAAATTCCATTTAATAATTATGTAAAAATAATCGATGAAAATCTTTTTGAAGATGAATGGGGTATAAGATATGAAATTACTTCTGATAAGCTTCATTGGAGATATGTGTATCATCCTTTATCAAATGAAGATTTTTTAGATAATTATGAATTTCCTGATTTAGATGCTCCTGGAAGATTTGATGAAGCAATAAAAATAATTAAAGAGAAAAAGGAAGAATATGTGATTGGAGCACATTTATGGGGTTCTTTATTTGAAATTGCTTGGGCTTTAAGAGGTTTTCAACGTTTTATTATAGATTTATATAAAAATGAAATTTTTGTTAATAAACTCTTAGATAAACTTTTAAAATATAGAATTGAAGAAGCTAAAAGATTCATAGATTTAGGAATTGATATTATGCAACTTGGAGATGATATTGGAATGCAAACAGGTATGATTATTCCTTTATTTATTTGGAGGAAATATTTTAAAGAAAGAATGAAAATATTAATTGATGAAATAAAAAAACATTCAAGGAATGAAGTTTACATATTTTATCATAGTGATGGAAATATAGAGCCAATTATAAATGAACTAATTGAAATAGGAGTACAAATATTAAATCCAATACAACCTGAATGTATGGATCCAGCTAAAATAAAAGAAAAATATGGAGATAAAATTATTCTTCATGGAACAATATCTATTCAAAAAACTTTGCCATTCGGAAAAATTAAAGATGTAAAAGAAGAAGTAATAAAAAGAATTAAAGAATGTGGATATAATGGAGGATTGGTTTTAGCACCTTCACATTCTCCTCAACCAGAAGTTCCAATTGAAAATCTAGTTGCAATGTATAAAGAAGCACAAAAAATAAAATTAAAAAAATAGTATTTGAAATATAATTTTTATATTAAAAATAAAAGTTAATTAAGGAGTCGAAGAAAACATACTGCTGGTGTTAAAGCTTGGTGGAATTGGTTAGTATCCCTAAAGAGTTACTAAAAGACCTTTATGTAATTTTAATTAAAGTTGAAGAAGTACTTGCAACACTTGAGGAATTAATGGATAAAGAAGGCTTAGAGAGAATACAAAAAGCTGAAGATGAATACAAAAGAGGAGAATACATAACTGTAAAAAGTAGTAATGAGATCAAAAAATTATTGAGTGAATGACTGCTTTGTCTTATAAAGTTGCTTTAACCAAGAACTTTCTTAGAGAATTCAAGAAACTTCCTGAGAATGCAAGGGATAGAATTTTAAGGACTATCGATGAGATTGCCGCTAACCCCTTTTTAGGTGTTAAATTACGAGGTGAACTGGAGGGATATTGGCGGTGGAGAGTAGGCAAATATAGAATCGTATATAAAATCGATCAAATATCCAAATTAATTATTTTTCTGGATGTAGGTCTCAGAAAGGCCATTTATGAATAGAAATATTAATCATTAATATGTTTTTCCATAGGTAAATGTTAAGTATTTTTTTATAATTTTTAAGAAATCTTGGATTTTTTAAAATAAATTTAAAACATATTAATTAACTTATAAATACTATTTAGAAGATAATTTTTATATTAAAGTAAAAAATATTTTTGCTTATTGAAATGGAAATGAATATCAAAAAAGTTTCTTTTTTCTTGATAGATACGGATGGAGTAATTTTAAAAGGGGAAAAAATTATTGAAGGGACTCAAAAAGCTTTATCTTTATTAAAAAATAGTGGAGCAAAAATAATGATTGCTACTAATAATTCTACTAGAAGTAGAAAACAACTTTTAAATTTTTTTAAAAAACATGGTATTAATCTAAATTTAGAAAATATTTTAACTTCGGGATATTGTGCAGCTCAATATATTCTATCTAAAAATTATGAAAAAATATATGTTATAGGTGAAAAAGGGCTTTTTGAAGAAATAAAAAATACTGGAGTAAAAATAGTTGATGAAGATATTGAAAAATGTGATGCAGTAATTATAGGAATGGATAAAAAATTTAATTATAAAAAATTAGTTGCAGCTCATAAATTTATTAAAAATGGAGCTGATTTTATAGCAACAAATGCTGATGCTACTTTGCCTATTGAAAATGGAGACCTTCCAGGTGCAGGCGCATTAGTTTCATGTATTGAAACTTCTACAAAAGTAAAACCTATAATTCTTGGAAAGCCAAATGAATTTTTCCTTGAAACTGCTCTTTCTATTGCAAATGAAAGAAAAGAAAATTGTGGAATTATTGGTGATAGACCTGAAACAGATATTTTAATGGCTAGAAAATCAGGATGCATAGGAATACTTGTTCTTTCGGGAGTATCAACTTCAAAAAGAATTGAAGATTATCCAGAAGAATGTAGGCCTCATTTAATATATTCTACACTTTTAGAATTTGCAGAAGATTATTCAAAGAAAGATTTTAATTAAAAAATTTAGAAGAAATAAAAACTGTTTATAGTTTTTATGTTTATTTTTAAGTGTTTATATTTCTTCTCCTTAATTTAACTCGAGATATTGATGATAAATTAACTTCTTTAAAATTTTTAAAAAATTCATAGTCAATTTCAGCAAGTTTTTCAATTAAATTGTTTATAAAATAATCAAAACCCATATTATCATAAATTTTTTTATATCCAATCACAAATCCTGAAAGTACTGTCCCTGGTTCTATATTTTCATGAAATATTTCTTCATCCATTACTATAATATCTACAGGTTTTTTTAGGATTTTTCTTAATTCTTTTGAAATTTCGATTTCTAAACTTATCTTTTCTTCAATATTAAGAATTTTATCTATAATTATTGGAATATCTATATCTTTAGCTTTTAAAGGATTAATAGCATAGCTTCCAAAGATTACTAAAGCTTTTAGTTTTTTACCAAATTTTTCAATAATATTTCTTATTTTAGATAACATTATTTCTTTTGAGAAAATCTTCTATCACCTTTAATGCTTTTTTAGCATGTTCAACTCCATTAATAGCTATATCTTTAGATACGATATCAGCTGGCCCATAAATATTACCTTTCAAAAGCATTGGATATCTAGCTCTTGTATAATATTCTGAAAGATATTCAAGAGCATCTAAAATTATTGAAAATTCATTTTTCCATTCTTTTTCAAAAACTTCACTAAAAATGGATATCAATTCTGGACCATGATTATATACTACTTTCTTTTTAATTTCAAGCATTGCTTTAACACCTTTTTCAACACATTGTTGAGCATAAAAAATAGCTTGTGGATAATCATTACTATTTAATGCTTTTTCAGATCTCTCAAGATCTTTTAATGATTCTTCAAAATATTTTTTAGCAAATTTAATGAATATTGACATTTTCTTCCCTTTATTAAATAAACATTTTAACATCAATATATTGCGATATATAAACTTTCAGTATCTATTAAAGTAGCAAAAAACCCATATTTTTTGCTAAAAAATGGGGTTACTTTGTTGATATTGCTTGTAAGAAAAAAGGAAGGGAAAAAGTTTAAATACTAGTTTACATGTTAACTTCTTTAGTGGTATACTTGAAAAAGATTAGTCTTTATTTAGATGAAAAACTATGGATTAAGTTCAAAGAGTCTATTTTGAGAAAATATGGAACCCTAAGAAAGCTGAGTAATGAAGTTGAAAATCTACTTCGAGCCTCCATTATTGATGAGGAGATAGAAAAAGCCTTTAAAATAGCAGGTCTGAATGTGAAACCAATATTTTCCCCTGAGGAAATAAAGCATAATAGGCCTCAGTTTCGAGGCCCTTCATCTGAGGTTCTTATTAGGAAGATGAGGGGAAGACGTATTGCTGAGGCTTTATCTTGATAGTAGCGTAATAGTTAAGCGATATGTATCCGAACCCTATAGCCATACAGTAGACTATATATTCGATAAAAGTTGGGCAGGTGAAATATCTATTGCTACATCCATTTGGAATATTGGTGAAGTATTAGGAGTATTTGATGAGAGAAGGAGAAGAAAATGGCTTAGTGAAAGTGAATTCACAAAAGTTCTTGAAAACTTTACGAGTGAAGTGGTAAGGTTGTTACATTTAAAAACACTGGAGATATTCCCAGTTTTAAGTCCAATGCTTATTGGAACATGGCCCATTATTTTGAAGGAACATGTTTATGAAGCTGATGCTCTTCAGATTCAAACTTGTATTTATTCTAGTAGCAATGTATTATTAAGCGCCGATAAGAAGTTAATCAATACAGCGATAAAAGTAGGTCTAAAAGCTATAAACGTAAAAGATGAAAATAGGGTTAAAGAGTTAATAAGCGGAAAATAGAAAAACCTATGAATTATGCATTTAACTGAACAATCACAATATAAGTTAAAAGTATTTTATATTGAAGATATTTAAAAATTTAAATTTTTTAAAATATAATCTACCCATATTTGAAATTATATAAAAAATAAAGTTGTGTATGTGCTTCATAATATTGAAAAATCGAATCTATATTAGAAATCCTTAAAAAATATTATAATTAAAAAGAAGAAACTATGATTTAAATGATATTTATATCATATACAATTCCTTTTTTTGGTAATATAATTTTTTCTGCAAATTTAGATATAAATTTTGAAAATAAATTTGGATATTCTGTATGAACTGGGAATACTCTCTTAGGTTTTATCTTTTCCATTATTTCTTGAATTTGTAATGGTCCTATATGGCCAGATGCATGAGTATGATACATAGGTATTCCATAATAATCTAGCCAATTGATTAATTTTTCATAACTCATTTCTCTTTCTTCTGTAAAAGGTTCAGAAGTACTTAAAATATAAATGCTTGCTGAAGGTGGTTCTATTTCTGTTAATTCTCTTAAACTATAAAAACTTCCAATAAAAACATATTCTTCTGGTTTTCCTTGTATCTCTTTATTCCCTATTATTTTATCTTTTAAAGCTAATTGTAAAGATTTTTCCCATTTATCATACCTTCTTTTTTCTTTAATATAAACAAGAATATTTTCATCATTAATTATATTTGGAATATTTAATTTTTCATCTTTCATTAAATTGTATAAATAAAAAGCTTGTCTTTCACTTAATACTATTCTTCTATTATTTTTCTTTGCTACTTCATATATTGCTCTTATTCTATCAATATCAACAAATGAAGTATCTATTAAAACTAACTTCTTTGCTTTTTTTATAATATTATCTATTTTTTCAGCAACTTCTTTTTCACTTATTGGATGAAAATCTATTAGGTTTGTTCCTTCACAAATTATATTTTTAACATTATTTTCTTCTAATTTATTAATAAAATCATAAGTTAAATCAGCTCTAGGACCATGCATTCTAAAATCTCCAGTATAAGCTAAAGCTTCATTAGAAGTATAGATTATAAATCCATATGCACCTGCTATTGAATGATCACAATGTATTGGTTCAATTTCTAATTCATTTATCTTTATTTTATCTCCTGTTCTAAAAGTTCTAAAATTAATATTAGTAAAATCATCTTCAAATTTTGGCTTTTTCATTTTAGAAAAACAATCAATAATTATTAAAGAAGTTTCTCCTAAGTAAATTGGAATTGATCTATTTAAAATTGAAATATAGCGATAATGATCAGTATGAGCATGAGAAATAAAAACTCCATCTATTTTTATATCTTCTGAAAAATATTCTTTATAAATTGGTAAATTTGGAATTGCTTTTATTTTTAATAAATCTTCTAAGTTTTTAGGAATAAAGAAAGGTTCTTCAAAAAATTCTGACCTTAGCTTATAATTTATTCCAAAATCAAGAAATATTTTAGTATCATATTTTTCATCTTCTAATAAAATTATATTTCCTCCAACTTCTCCTTCTACTCCACCATAAAAAGTAAGTTTTACCATTTAAATCATAATTATTTATATAGAAGAATTAAAAAAAGCTTTATAAAAAATTAAAGTTTTTTTGAATATATGAGAACTATTGAATGGAAAGGCGGGGAAGTTTTTTTAATAGATCAAACTTTACTTCCTATGAAATTTGAATATATTATTTGTAAGAATTATGAAGAAATAGCTGAAGCTATTGAAAAAATGAAAATTCGTGGAGCACCTGCAATAGGAGTTGCTGCAGCTATGGGTATCGCACTTGCAGCATATCATAGTAAAGCAAATACAAAAGAAGAATTATTAAATGATTTAAAGAAAGCTGAGGAAAGGATAAAATCTACTAGACCAACTGCAGTAAATTTATTTTGGGCAATAGATAGAATGATGAAATTAGCTAAAAAAAGTAATGAAAATGTAAAAGAAGTTATTTTAAAACTTATAAAAGAAGCAAATTTAATCGCTGAAGAAGATATAAAAATAAATAAAGCTATAGGTGAAAATGGTGAAAAATTAATCGAAGATGGAGATATTATTGGAACAATATGTAATGCTGGCGCTCTTGCAACTGTTGATTATGGAACAGCTTTAGGAGTTATACGTTCAGCTTGGGAAAAAGGGAAAAATATTAAAGTTATTGCAATGGAAACTAGGCCTTTATTTCAAGGTGCTAGATTAACAGCTTGGGAACTTAAAAAAGATGGAATTCCTGTTACTGTTATTACAGATAATTCGATAGGATTAATTATGCAAAGAAAAATGATTAATAAAATGATTGTTGGAGCAGATCGTATATTAAAAGATGGTTCTGTATTTAATAAAATTGGAACATATACAGCAGCAGTTTTAGCTAAAAATCATAATATTCCTTTCTATGTAGCTGCTCCATTATCAACAATTGATTTATATTCAAAACCTCAAGATATTATTATTGAACAACGAAATGAAAAAGAAGTTTATGATCCATTTAATATTGGATATAGAATTGTTCCAGAAAATGTAGAAATTTTAAATTTTGCATTTGATTATACTCCACCAGAATATATTTCAGCAATAATTACTGAAAAAGGTATTGCTTATCCACCATACATTGATTCTATTATTAAACTATTTAAATCATAATTTCTTAATTTTATAAGAGAAAGATATGAATATTGGATTAATTAGAGTTGTCACTCTATATGATGAAAAAGCATTGAATGCTCATGGATTATTAATAATGAAACATTATCCAGAATTTAATGTTATTAGTAAATGCATTAATGATCAACCATTAGGTATATATGATGAAGAAAGCAAGAAAAAAGCAATACCTAAAATAATTAATTTAGCTAAAAATTTTGAAAAAGAAAAAGTTGATGCAATAATAATTAGTTGTGCTGACGATCCTGCTATTAAAGAAATTAGAGAATTTTCAAAAATACCTATAATTGGAGCTGGAATAGCTTCTGCAACATTAGCTTTAGCACTAGGTGAAAAAATTGGAGTTATAGGTATAAGTGAAGAACCTCCTAAAAATATTCAAGAGATATTAAAAGACCATCTTGTAGCTTATTTAAAACCAAAAGGAGTAGTTACTACTCATGATATAAAGAAAAATATTAATGAAGTAATAGAATTAGCGATTAAAATTTCTAAATCTATTGATGTATTAACTTTTTCATGCACAGGTTTTTCAACAAATATAGATTTATTAAGCTTAAGTAAAAAAATTAATAAAATAATAATTGATCCTGTTCTTGCTTCAGCTAATCATGCATATTATCTTTTTAAGAATTCTATGCTAATTTAAAAAACTTCTTCATAATATCTATTAAGAACTTAAGTGTTGAATCATATCTGAAAAAGTTAAA
>CAZHGP010000012.1:21924-32536 GCA_964532175.1 uncultured Nitrososphaeria archaeon | reverse complement strand
GGTAGGAAGCATTTCACTAGGCACGTCAATATTGTTTTTGCGGATTCAATAATGTAAAGAAAGTTTTTACCATTTCTTTATTACCTTGATTTTTAATTATCATTTCTAAAACTCTTCCTTCAACTTCTGAAGTAAATTCTTCTGTAAATCTTGATGGTAAACTTACCATGTTATCTACTAAATCTAAAGCTAGGGGTAGATTTGTAGCTTCATTAAAGAAATTTTCTTGACCGAATATTTCCAAAAGCTTTTCTTCATTTAAAGAAGATGGATATTCGATTTCGCATGGTGGCATACTTTCATAAAATCTAACTTGAATTCTTCTCATTTTCTTAAATCCTTCTTTATCAAGTCCTAAAATTTCAAATGGTCTAAAGGTCCTTTTTTCAGCTTCTTCCATTAAGTCACCTTCAGACCAACCCAAAGATGCTAAGATTGCGTAACTTGTATATATTTGAACTAATTTATCACCTATAAGTTCTTGATAATTAAAGAAAGTTCTTTTAGGCATAAATGTTGAAAGTATAAGTTTATCTATCATTGTTTTGAATGGGTTTTCTCTATCTTTCATTGCAAGGTAGCCTCCTATTGCTTTAGTATGACTCCTTTTTATTACACTTATTACTTTCCCACTCTTTCTTAATAATTCTGTTGCTTCAAAAACTTCTTTTAAGACTTTATCCTCATAATCACCATATAGACCTGATTTTTTCATTGAATGAGCACCATAAACAAAACCATAAAAACTTCCATCTAAGATTAATAAATCACAATTTCCTAGAACTTCTAAAGCTAATTTTCTTTCAGCATAAGTTGTTAATAGATTAAAGAAAAACTTACTTTTATCTGGTGAAAATGCTTGTTTTCTTTTAAAAACTCCAGCTCTAAAATCTTCTTTCCTTTTTTCAATACCTTTTAAAAAAATTGCGCCAGCTGAAAATACACCATATCTTATTCCTAGTCTTTCACTTAATCTTGGTGATCTTGAACCATCAATAGCAGCGACGATTGAAGTCTTATCCGATGTCGGAATTTTATGAATATATGGTTGAAGCTCTTTACTTAATTCTTTAAGTTGTAGATCCATTTTTTGAATGTCTTCTACTAATCTATTTGCTTCTTGTTCAGTTAATTCAAAGAAACGATGTTGAAGATCTTGTGGAAGCTTAATCCATTCTATTAATTCTTCAGCCATTGTTCTCACTCAATTTTGTATGTTATAAGCAATGGAACTGGCGATACATTCATGGCTCCTGAAAAATAAAATCTTCCAGGCTTAAGTTGGAGCAATTGGTCTGATGTAATATCGTAAGGTGATAACCACTCTGAAGCGCCACCTTCTCCTCCAGCATCTAATGGATGTATTCTTCCAAAGAAGTGCGTATTTAAATTCCTTCTTACAGCCGCATTTATTCCAATTTCTCCTTTTATTCCTTGAGCTATGAGAGTTAAATTAAGCATTCTTTTCCTTCCTAAAGCAGCTAAATTTTTTATCATTTCGGTTGCTTCACTTTGAATACCTTTTGGATCCCAAGGAGCATATTGAGGAGCTTCATCCATTATTATGCTTATCATTAAGTTTTTCCCAATTTCCATTAAACTATAAAGATATCTGGAAAAAGAGAGAAAAAAACCAAGTTTAGCTTCTGCTAGTATTCCACCCATATCTATAATAATTAAATTCTTATTTTCAAATTTTTTAATAACTTCTTCTATACTAATTGTTCCCATTATTGGTTTTAAATCCTGAGGTTTAAACCTTCTAAAAACTCTTTTACTAGCTCTTTCAGCAGAATTTTTCCAATCATCTCTTCTTATACTAGAAATAACTTCATTGACTTTATTCTTAAGTTGATTATATAAAATTTCGGCCGGATCTTTCCCTTCTTTTTTTGAAATTTCAATAGCACTTTTTACTTTCTCAACCCATCCTTCAATAAATGCATCAAAACCATCTTTAACATTTTCATTTTTTCCAAAACCATTAGTTTTATCATCAAAATAACTTAAAATCGATTCTTCATCTAAAGCTATATCAGTAATTTTTATAACTTCAGCATTATCCGAATTTTGATAATAAGGTGCATAATCAGTACCACTCCAATCTAATACAAGTACTTTATATCCAGATTTAAGGTATAATGGTATGAGAACATAACGTGTAAACCAAGATTTACCACTACCAGTAGTTCCATAAACACCTACATGATAAGGAATGAAGAATTTCTTTACTGGTATTTTCCAAGATTCATGCCCTTCTAAATATGCATTTGTCCATATAACATCTTCTCCCTTCACTATTAATTTAAAAGGATTGTCTTTTTCTTCCAAAAGATATACTGGAGATCTTGGTTGAATTATAGATAAGTTTGGTTCTATTCCATTATCAGTAATAACACCTATTGGTTTAATTAAGAAAGAAAAAACTTCTCTTGCACCAGATGGTTCTCCACCATATTTCATATACGCAACATCAGGCCTATAAGATGTATGACTGAGGAATTCATTCTTTCCTAACCCACCTCTAAGAACACCTAATATTTGATTTGATGGTTTTTCATCACCACCATTTTTGATAAGAACAAGATTTTCAGTAGTTATTTCCCTTTCTAAATCTTTTAATAAAATAACTCTAGCAGAAGTTTCTGTAGAGCCATCAGCTATTCTACCAATAAACTTCAATATATCCTACCTCCGAAATAAATTTATTATAAATTAATTTTATTTTTAATACCAATACTTATATTAATAAGCTTTTTATTAAAATTTTAAAAAATAAAAAATAAAGTGGAAAAAATGAAAGAAGATATTAATACAACTATTAATGAATTAAAAGAAGAAGTAAAAATTTTTATTAAAAAAAGGAATTGGGAAAAATATCATAATTTAAAAGATTTAGCAGAATCTATATGTATTGAAGCTGCAGAATTATTGGAAATATTTCAATGGAGAAAAATTGAAGAAATAGAAAAATTAATGGAAAAAGAGGAATTTAAAATAAGAATTTCTGAAGAAATTGCAGATATAATTATTTATTTATTAAGTATGAGTGAAATTGCAAAAATAGATATTACAAAGGCTGTTTTAAATAAGATTAAGAAAAATGAAGAAAAATATCCTATTGAAAAATACTTTGGGAAGGCGCATATTAATGATTAATAATAAAACTTCATAATTCTAAAAGCTCTTTTACTTTATATACAGCTTTAACAGCATCTGAAGCATAACCATCTGCTCCTATTTTTTTAGCCCATTCTTCAGTAACTGGAGCTCCTCCTACAATTATTTTTACATTTTTCCTTAATCCAGCTTTTTCTAATTCTTCTATAACTCTTTTTTGTTCTAATAATGTAGTTGTAAGAAGTGCTGATAAACCTAAAACATCAGGTTTTAATTCTCTAATTTTTTCTATTATTTCTTTTGCTGGAATATCTACACCTAAATCTATTATTTCAAATCCATTAATCCAAAGCATAAGAGCTACTAAATTTTTTCCTATATCATGCACATCTCCTTCAACTGTAGCTAGCATAACTCTTCCAAGCTTTTTTCTTTCTTCCTTTCTTTTTTCCAATTCAGGTTTAACAATTTCCACGGCCCTTTTCATAATTTCAGCACCCATTATAAGTTCTGGTAAAAAAGCTTCTCCATTCTCATACATTTCCCCCAATCTCTTTATACCACTTGAAAGGCCATCTTCTATTATTTTTATAGGATCAAACTCTTGCTCTAAAGCTCTTTTTGTTAACATTAAAGTTTTTTCCATATCCATTGATAATAAAGCTTCCTGTATTTCTTTTAATATATCATTTTGCATTATGTAATCACCTTTTTAATTGGATATTTACCATATTTTCTTCCTGTTTCATATAAAACTTTTGCATTCTCTATAGGTATAGCATCATGTATCTCGCTACTTGATCCTAAAATATAACCACTACTTGGAGCTGCAATGTATAATGTTTCTTTTACTTTTTCAATTATTTCTTTTATTGTTCCAAATGGTAAAAGATGACTACAATCTATATAACCAATTAAAGCGATGTAATCTCCATATTTTTCTTTAACTTCATTTATCTTCATTCCTGCTGTTGGATCTATCGGATGTAACGCATCTATTTTTAAATCAAAAACTAATTTATCTAGTATTGGGTAAAGGTTTCCGTCGCTATGAAATATCATTTTTATATTTTTATTAAAAAGAAAATCTCTTATACGTTTAATTCTTGGAAACCAGTTTTCATTAAGCCATTTAGGAGAAAAAATTAATCCTTTATCAAAAGCTATATCTTCTCCTAAGAATACTACATCACCCATATTCTCTTCTACCCAAAGTTTGAGTCTAATCATTATCCATTTTTCAAAAACATCTAAAAGTTTATTTACTATATTTTTTGCCATAAACATAGCTTGAAAGAATAAATCATAACCTGTAAACATATAAGCTTCAGTTAATGGTCCTTCAAAATTCCCTACAAATACTATGCCATACTTCTTGTATCCTTCAATTGTTTTTTTATGATATGGAATAAACCATTCTGCAATTTTACTTTCATCTGGTTCTGGAGGAAGCATATTGCTAAGCTCATCTAAGTTTTTAAAAGGCCTTTTATCAATCCATGTAGTTCCTGCTTTTGTTTTAATAGCCCATCCTTCTTTTTTAATTCCTAAAACATCCATCCATTCAAAAAATTTATTTTTAAACCACATAAAATCGGTATGCCACCAATAATCTCTAGTTATATCTATTCCTAAATAACTATATGCTCTTGCATTTGTTTCAAGTGGATCATTTGTTTCAACAATTTTTCTAATTTTTTCATTATTTACTATATCCATAATTGGAACTCTGTCACTTTCTTCAAGATTTAAAGTTGCTAAGAACCTCTCATTATTTTTCTCCCATTCTTTTTGACCATTCATAATCATTCTTAAGTTGTATAATAACGTTTAAATAGTTTAAATTCTATTTTTTATATAATAAATTATTATTGGGTAAGTATTAATGGAAAATAAGATATATAAATTAGCTATGGAATTTAAACCATTTGAAGTAGAAAAAGAAATTAAATACCTTCTTTCAATTGGAGTTGATCCTAATAATATTCTTAATAGCTTAAGAAAAGCAATGTTTGATGCATGCAATAAATATGGTAAAGAATTTGCACTTCCGCAACTTTCTGCAATAATGGCATCTTTTTATATGGGTTATGAAATTTTAAAAGATAAAATTAAAAAGATGGATAAAGGTAGAATATTAATAGGAACATTAGGCTCTATGCATTATATAGGAAAAGATATTATAAAAGTATTATATATTGCAGATGGTTTTGAAGTTAAAGATTTAGGAGAAAATTTAATGGCAGAAGATTTTATAAAAGGTATAAAAGAGTTTAAGCCTCACTTAATTGGGCTTTCAGTATTTTTAACAAACGCAATATTTGAAATAGAGAAAATAATTAAATTCTTGAAAGATAATAATTTAAGAGATAGAGTTAAGGTTATAATAGGAGGAGTACAAGGCAATCCATATGTAGCTAAAAAATTTGAATTAGATGGTTGGGCTCACGATCCTAAAACTGCTTTAGAAATTGCAAATAAATTAATTAAGGAGGTACGTGAGAAATATGGATGAGATTACAGGTCTTGAAAGAGCTTTAATTTATTTGAATGGTGAAAAACCAGATAAAATGCCAATATGGTTAGAATCTGTTTATTTAGCTTGGAAATATTCAGGTGTACAAAGTTTAAGAGAATATATTTATGATGCAAAAGCTATAGCAAAGGGGCACATAGCTGTAGCTGAAAAATTTAGAGTAGATATTACAGGTGTGAATACTGATCAATGGGTTATGTATGAAATATTGGGTGCTGAAGTTGAAATTTTAGATCATGTTGTACAACCAAAGATTCAACCATGGCGTTATAAACCAGATCATAGTGTTTATGATAGATTTATTGAAAAAGTAGAAAGAATCGAGAAAAATATTGATGAATTTGATCCTAGAAAATGTAAAAGGGCACAAGCAATATTTGAAGCATGGAAAATCGTTGCAGAAAAAATTGGGAATAAAGTTCTTTTAAGACAAGGAATACTTGGACCTGCTGCAACTTTAGCTTTAACGATTGGAATGACCGAAGTAATGAGAGATATTATGATATTTTCAGATTTACTTCCTACTTTAACAAGAATTGTTAGAGGCCCTTTAATGGAATGGACAGTTGATGTAGCATATAAAATGGTAGAAGCAATTAATTTTACAAATTTTTGTATGGGATTTAGTGGATATGATAAATCTATTTTAAGTCCGGATTTAAGAGAATGGTTAGCTGCATTAGATTTAGAATATTTAAATAAAGTTAGGTCAAGAATAGGTAAAGATGTTCCTATTACAACTCATGTTTGTAGTTGGGATCCAGATCTAGATTTTATATATGAAAAATTTGGAAAAACTAAGCTTATAAATGAATTACAATTTTATGCTCCAGGATCAACTTACCCATTAGAAAAAGCTGTTAAAAAATTTGGAGATAAAATTCCACTTTGTGCTGGAATTGACCATCTTGGACCACTTTTTTCTGGAACACTTGAAGATGTTGAATTAATGGTAAAAAATTCAATAGAATTAGGAAAAAATTGCATATCTTTTGCACTTGGTCCTGGATGTGGATTAAGTCCAAATACTCCAGAAGAGAATTTGCTTAAAATTTCTGAAGTAAGAGATAAATATGGAAGATATAAATAAAAGAGTTGATTTTGTTTGCCCATTATAGGTAGATTTACTGGAAAAACCGGTAAAATAGCATATGGAGTAGGCGCTTTTGGAGAGTCTTTAATATTCGCTATTATAGGAACATATTTAATATATTTTTATACTGAAATTGTTCTCCTTGATCCAGTTTTAATTGGAATAGGATTTATGGCAACTTATGGTGTTTGGAATGCTATAAATGATTTGATTGCAGGATATATTTCTGATAAAACAAGGACCAAATGGGGAAGAAGGATACCTTATATTTCTATATTCTCTCCAATAATGATTTTATTATTTATAATGATATGGTCTCCTCCAACTGGAGGGAAACCTTTATCTAATCCTTTAGACCTTTGTATTTTCACATTCTTTATTATTGTTATTTTCATTTTCGAATTTGTTTATACTTTAGTTGATGTAGGATGGAATGCATTATTTCCTGAAATGTATAAAGATATTAAAGATAGGAGTGAAGTTGCAGTTTATAGACAAATTTTCGCAACAATTGGTATCATAATAACAATAATACTTGTTCCTCAATTGATAACATATTTTACAGAAAAATTTGGTACTTTTCAAGGATGGATTTTTGTAGGAATAGTAGTAAGTTTAATGGGTGGGATATCATTCCTATTATCTCTTCTTGGAAGTAAAGAGAAAGAAATAACTTCGATGGAATCCGTACTTCCTATTAAGGAATATTTTAAAATCACTTTTACAAACAAATCTTTTCTAACAGCAGCTTTCTTAATTTTAACAACAAGTTGGATATGGAGTGTCCTTGAGGCAATGATACCATTCATTGTTCAACATTTTCTTGGAGGAAAAACTAGTGATATAACAATTATAGGTGCACCAATGATAATTTTCCCAATATTGTTTTATCCAATATGGAGAAAAATATGTATACGATATGGTTCTAGATTTACATTAATCTTCTCTACAATATTAGTGGCTTCTGGACTATTAGTACTTGCAATATGGGCGGATTCTATAATAAAAGCCATTATATTAACAGCTTTCTTTGGTGCTGTGAATAGTGGTGTACAAATTACTAGAGAGCTTTTAATACCAGATGTAATAGATGAGGATGCTAATAGAACAGGTTTAAGAAGGGAAGGAATATACTATGGTGCACGTACATTTATTGATAGGTTTGCTTTAGCTCTTACAGGTGCAAGTACAGCTTTCATTTTTGGATTAAGTGGATACACACCTGGAGCAGTGCAACCTATTGAAGTAGTATGGAATATGCGTATTGGTTTAGCTCTCGTAATAATAATAGCTTTAGCTATATTCTTAATTGCAGCAAAGTATTATCCTCTTGGAAAAAAGGTATAAAAATAATAAAAAAATTAAATAGAATTAAGAAATTTAATATTTTTAATTCATAAATTTTTAGGTTTTATTAAATTGCTTTCTATCGCAAGAATAATTGTTACTGCTGCTGTCCATCCAAAATTGTAAAGACCTGTTAAACCTGGTTTACCATCTTCATAATAATATTCAGCAAAAACTTTTGTTTTATTAATTAAATTAAACCATTTTATTGCTAACTCTTTAGCAATTTCTTCATAACCATAATTTAATAAACCTTTAAAAATGAAATATGTTGTAGGAGCCCATATTGGTCCTCTCCAATAGTATGGATCCAAAGAATATAACCAGGATGGTTGAGGAGACATATATTTTTCATCATCAAAAGCTATTGTTGGTATTCCATATTTCCCCCAAAATTCTTTTGGAGAAATAAGATGAGAAATGATTCGAGAAGCATTTTTATAATCTAATATTTTTGAAAATAATGATGTGAATGCTTGTATAGATTTAACTTTAATAATATTCCCTTTCCAATCAATAGGATAATAAAAACTCTCTTTCTCATTCCACATATATTTATTAATAAGAGAAGCTTTTTTGTAATATTCATATTGAAATTTTTTTGCATCATTTTCTATTCCCAATTTGTTAGCGATTTCAAATAAAGCTTCAGCATCTGCAGCAAGAACATTATTAAGCAAAAGATCCTCGATTGGTATATAGTAAAATCCATTCCTTTTTAAAGTTTCTCCATTAACAAAATCATATAAAGCATGATTATCCATACCAGTTGAACATATAGCCCAGTATGCCATCATTGAATTTTCACTTCTTGCACCAGTAAATGGACTTACAAGCCCATTAATTGAATCTATCGGATCACCATAATTGTTCCACCATTCATAAAACTTCTTTAATTTAGGATACCAATTTTTTAAGCCTTCAAAATCTTTTGTTATATTTGAATAATAGTTTGCTGCATATATTATGATAGGTGGTTGACTTCTTAAATCTTGATTATATACTTCTACAGGAGCATTTGGGATCATACCATTCTCTTTTTGTAAAGAAAGGAGAGCTTCAATATTCTCTTTAGCAAGTAATGGATCTATATGCGATAGAGCTAATACATGAAAAGCTGTATCCCAGCAATACGGTATAGGATAACCATTAAGATGCGGAACAACAATTTTATGTCCACCAAATTCTTTTAAATTTTCATATAATATTTCTTTAGCTTTTATTATTAATTGATCTAATTTCAAGGCTAATCAATTAAATATTAATTAAATTTAATCTTTTTAATATTTCTTCTAAATCTATTAATGCTACATCAGCTTTTAAAGGTTCTCTTTTTAAATATGAAAGATACATTTTTTTATCAAATCTTATTATTCCATCTATTTTTAATCCCATATTTTCTGCTTCTTTTATTAATATTTCTTCAATTTCATTTGTAATTTTATTAGCTATAACCCAAAATTTTTTATTTAAGTTTAAGGCAATTTTTTTCAATAATGAAGCTATTTCGAGAGATTCTATCGTAGGATCTACTATAGCTATTATACCATCGCTTACTTCTTCAATTTTTCTACCAACATGTTCTACCCCAGCATCCGTATCTATTAAAACAATCTCATTTTTATCTAATGCTAAATTACTTAGCAATATTTTTGTAAGTATATTGAATGGACATGCACATCCTTCACCATATTCTCTAACTTTTCCTATAATAACCAATCCTATTCCTTCATTAGAAAAAGAAATGTAATCAAATGGTAACAAATCAAGTTTTATTCCTTCTTTTGCTTTAATTAAAGCTTTAGCTATATCGGTTTCCATTTTTTCAAATTCTTCTTCTTCCTTTTTTCCACCTATATATTCTACTAAAGGCTTAGGTGGAGCTACACCTAAAAGCATTGGTAAAACTATATTCGATTCATCAGAATCGATTATGTAAACTTTATAATATTTTGATAAAATCTTAGCAATAAGAACTGTTAAAGCAGTCTTTCCTGTTCCACCTTTACCACATATCATAATTTTCATTTAAAATCTAGATTATTATTAAAATAGGAATATTAAAAGTTTTTATAATATCCTATGAGAAAATAATATTTAAGTTTAAAAATTAAACTCATAAAATGATGGATTAAAATGAATATAAAAAAATTTGCAGCTATAACATGGACATTTTTTATTATAATAGCATCTGTTATACCTATACCGGAGTTATCCATAGAAGAACAAGATAAAACTTTAAGTTTTGGGCATACTTTCTCTTATACTATTTTATCTATTCTCTGGGTTTTTGCATTGGGTTTTAATTCTAAAGCTTTATTTATTTCAATAGCTTTAACTCCTTTAACAGAAACATTACAATTAGCTATACCATGGAGAAATTCCAATATTTTAGATTTGAGAAACAATTTTTTAGGAGTAATTATAGCTTTCATAATTCTTTATATTTTAAAAAAATTAAGTAAAGTTATTATTTTTTTAAATGGATTTAAATAATCGGAAAATACATCTCCAAT
>CAZHGP010000012.1:0-21824 GCA_964532175.1 uncultured Nitrososphaeria archaeon | reverse complement strand
GTAAAGTTATTATTTTTTTAAATGGATTTAAATAATCGGAAAATACATCTCCAATAAATATGAGAGATAATGTTAACAATACTAAAGATAATCCAGGTGGAAATATTGTCCACCAAGGTTTAAGAGAAACACCATAGAAAAATGACAAGAAAGCATCGTGCCCTAAGTAATTATTGGCGATTTAGGTGTGCCTAAAAGTTTCTCAGCTTTTTAAAGATTTATTCTCCATGGATTACCATATCTTAGAATATCCAATCCAGATTGTATAGTTATAGCTATTACAGCTGTATATATGAAGAAAATTTTTCAAGAAAACTTATATTCTTTAAATCTGAATTAAATTTTTCAAGCATTGGATTATAAAATAAGAAGAAATTCATTATTAATGCAAGAACTAAATTTGATAAAAAGAAAACTAAACCATTCAATAAATTTTTTTGAGAAATCTTTTATTAATTGTATTTTTCTTCATAAATTTACACTTAAATTTTTAGAAAAAATCGATCCATTGTCCTACATTCTTTTCTAAAGCTTTATCATATACAAGCTTAGCTGTTACAGCGTCTTGTATAGCTAAACCAGTTGAGCAAAAAACTGTTATTTCTTCTATTGATTCTCTTCCAAATTTAAAACCAGCTACTATTTCTCCTAATTCTGCATACACATTTTTTAATGAAATAATACCTTTTGAAAGAGGCACGTTTATTTCTCCTCCATGAGCTGCTTGATCAATATCATCTACGACGATTTTTGATATTTTAAGTATTTCTGGATCAAGTTCTTCTTTACCCGGAGCATCTGCTCCAATAGAATTTATATGCATTCCAGAGCTAATCCAATCTTTTTTAACTATAGGTTCTCTGGATGGAGTAGCTGTTACAACTATATCCATATTTTTTACAGCTTCTTCAGGTTTATCGACAGGATTTATAATAATTTTTTTACCATATTTTTCAATATATTTTAAAATGAATTTTTCCATTTTTTCTTTATCTTTATCATAAATGTATACTTCTTTAATATTCAGAATAGAAGAAATTGCTAATATTTGAGTTTCAGCTTGAGCACCTGCTCCAATTAATCCAAGTTTATGAGAATCTTTTCTAGCTAAGTATTTTGAAGCAATTCCACTAGCTGCTCCAGTTCTCATAGCAGTTATCCATGAGCCTTCCATAATAGATAAAGGAGCACCATTTCTAGGATCTATTAAAATTATTGTAGCCATAACTGTTGGTAAATTGTATAATTTCATATTATTTGGATGAGAATTAACTATTTTTACAGCTGAAATATCTAAAGCTTCTAAATAAGATGGCATTGCTCTAAGATCACCATTATATTTATGATAAAAAAGATAAAGTTTAGGAGGCATTTGCACCCTTTTTAATCCTTTTTCTCTAAATGCCTGTTCTACTACATTTAAAACTTCATTCATAGATATTAAAGATTCTATTTCTTTTCTTTTCAAAAATAAAACTTTCATTTCATAATACCAAGATGAATATTATAAGATAACTTAAAAATATAAATTTATTAAAAGATTTAGTTTTAAAAGGATTTAATTTTTCTCTTCTTTATTTTATTATTTTAAAAATTTGGTTTTTAAGTGTAAACCAAGATAGCTATATCTCCAACATTAGTTCCTGTTGGGCCTGTATAAATTAAATCTCCAATTTTTTCAAAGAAACTATATGAATCATTATTATCTAAGAATTCATTTATATTTAATCCTTTCGATATTGCTTTCTCAAAATTTCCACCATCACTAATAGCTCCAGCAGCGTTAGTAATTCCATCTATTCCATCTGTTCCAATAGATGCAAAAGCAATCCCTTTTAATCCAGAAAACCCAATAGTAGCTGATAAAACACATTCTTGATTTCTTCCACCTTTTCCAGAGCCTTTTACAGTAACTGTTGTTTCTCCTCCAATAATTATTGCAGATTTCTTCTTTAATGGAAAATTATTTTTATAAAGGTCTTTAGCGATTGAAGAAATTACTATACCTACTTCTCTAGCTTCACCTTCTAAATGAGTTGTTAATATTATGCTTTTTAAACCATTTTTTATAGCTTCATTATAAGCTGCTTTACATGCATCTTTATTGCTTCCTATGATGAAATTGTATACTTTTCTAAAAACTTTATCTTCTGGTTTAGGAGTTTCTTCAATTTCATGATTCTTACCTTTTAAAAGATGCTTTCTAACATTTTCAGGAACTTTATCCCATAAATTTCTTCTAATAAGTACATTTATTGCATCTTCATAAGTTGTAGGATCCGGAGCAGTAGGACCTGAAGCAATAAAATGAATGGGATCTCCAACTATATCCGAAATTATTAAACTTACTAAATTTTTACTATTTGAATTCTTCGCGATCCATCCTCCTTTTACAGCTGATAAATGTTTTCTAACAATATTCATTTCATTTATAGTTGCTCCAGATCTAAGTAATAATTTAGTTGTTTCAATTTTATCTTCAAGAGTTAAACCTTCTTTAGGTAAAGGCATTAATGCTGATCCACCTCCAGAAACTAGGAAAATTGTTAAAGAATTTTTATCAACATTCCTTGCTAATTCAAGAAGCTTTCTTGCAGCTTCTTCACCTTTTTTATCAGGTATTGGATGACCAGCTCCTAAAACTTCTATTCTTGAATCTATTTTTTTAACTTGCTCATGTTTAGTAATTAATAAACCTCTAGAAATTTTATCTGGTAGTATTTCTAATAATGCTTCACACATTTCAACACATGCTTTTCCTATACCAAGAACAACTATTTCACTATAATCATTTAAATTGTATTTCCTTTCTCCGAAAATAACAATATTCTTCTTTCTTAAAATTTTCCCATGTATAAGATTTTTAGGTAATACTGAAGATATAGCTTTATTAAGAGAAAGCAATGCCAATTTTCTAGCTCTTCTATATTCTTTAGATGTATTTTCAATAAGCTCATTAAAATTTTTTATAATCATTTTATCCCCTCCAAAATCTATTCTTTTATTTCAATCGATTAATATTTAAAATCTTAAATAATAGAAAAAAATATTTTTTAATAAAGGTTGATTAAAATGAAACCAAAAATATTTATTTCAAGAAAAATACCTGATAGAGGACTTAATAAAATAAAAGAATACTTTGATATCGATTTATGGCCAAAATATGGCCCTCCAACCAAAAAACAAATTATTAGAAGGATAAAAAATGCTGATGGAATGGTTTCTCTACTTTCAGATAAAATAGATGCTGAAGTAATGGATGCTGCTCCATATTTATCTATTATTGCTCAATTAGCTGTTGGTTATGATAATATAGATATTAATGAAGCTACAAAAAGAGGCATATATGTTACGAATACTCCTGAAGTATTAACTGAAACAACAGCTGATTTTGCATGGACATTGATGATGGCTGTTGCACGCAGGGTTGTTGAAGCTGATAATTATGTACGTAAAGGAAAGTGGAAAGTTGGTTGGCATCCTGAAATGTTTCTTGGATACGATGTACATGGTTCAACTCTTGGAATAATTGGATTAGGAAGGATTGGAAGTGCAATTGCAAGAAGAGCAAAAGGTTTCAATATGAGAATATTATACTATGATACAATAAGAAGAGAAGATATAGAGAAAGAATTAGGAATAATTTATAAAGATTTAGATGATATTTTAAAAGAATCAGACTTTGTTACATTGCATGTTCCATTAACAAATGAAACAAGGCATTTAATAAATGAAGAAAAATTGAAATTAATGAAGAAAAATGCAATTCTTATAAATACTTCTAGAGGGCCAGTAATAGATGAAAAAGCATTGTATAAAGCATTAAAAGAAAAATGGATTGCAGGAGCAGGATTGGATGTTTTTGAGAAGGAACCAACTCCTAAAAATAATCCATTATTAAAACTTCCTAATGTAGTAGTTGCTCCACACATTGCTAGCGCAAGTTATGAAACTAGGTCTAGAATGGCTGAACTTGTTGCAGAAAATCTTATAGCTTTTCATAAAGGTGAAAAGCCACCTACACTTGTTAATAAAGAAGTATTGAATATTAGACCAATAAAATGGAAAAGAGAATCCTAAAATATTCCCCTTCTTTTTTTTAAGTTAAAAAAATTTATGAAACAATAATGATCGAAATAGATGGTTCTTTTGGAGAAGGAGGAGGACAAATACTTAGAAATGCTATCTCTTTTTCAGCAGTTATAGGAAATCCTGTAAAAGTTTATAATATTAGAGCTAAAAGAGTTCCTCCAGGATTAAGACCTCAACATGTAACAGCTATTAAAGCTGTTGCTAAAATTGTTAATGCTAATGTAAAAGGTTTAGAAGTTGGCTCAAGAGAGATATTTTTTTATCCAGGAGCAAGAAATAGTGGCAGTTTCTTTTTTGATGCTGGTACTGCAGCTAGCACAACTTTAATTCTTCAAAGCTTAATGCCTGTTATGGCTTTTTCTAATGGAAAAATAGAAGTTGAATTAAGAGGGGGGACTAATAATCCTCTTGCACCTCCTGTAGAGTATCTTAAAGAAGTTTTATTACCCGTATTAAAAAGGATGGGATATAAAGGGGATGTTGAATTAATTAAAAGAGGGTTTTATCCTAAGGGTCAAGGAATAGTTAAAGCTTATTCAATTCCAGTAGATTATTTAAAACCAATCGAATTAATAGATTTTGGAAAAATTGAATATATTAAAGGGTTATCATATAGCTCTTTACTCCCAGATCATATAGCTAAAAGAATAGCTCAAAGTGCTAAGCAATTATTAGAAAAATCAGGATATAAAAATATTGAAATAGATTTAGAAATTCTTCAAAAAGATGATCCTAAATGTTCTGTAAGCCCTGGATGTGGAATAATATTATACGCTTACTTATCATCAAATTCAATTGTAGCTTCTGATAATCTAGGTAAATTGGGTAAACCAGCTGAAAAAGTTGGTTTTGAAGCAGCAAATGAATTGATTAAACAATTGAGTACAAAATCCCCTGTTGATAAGCATTTAGGAGATCAACTTATAATATGGATTAGTTTAGCGGAGGGTTTATCTAAAATAAAAGTAAGTGAACTTACATTACATACATTAACAAGTATTGAAATATGTAAAAAATTAATTGGAGCAAAATTTAAAATAGATGGAAGATTAAACGAATCTGCATTAATAACTTGTGAAGGTGTCGGCTTAAAAAATAAATTTTAATATTAATTAAATGTTTAAATTTATGTAATTTTATGCAATAATTAATTTATAGTTGAATTGGTATATGAAAAATAAAATAAGAGCATTGTATATAGGTAAATTTCAACCATTTCATAAAGGACATTTAGAATGCATAAAGAAAATACTAAATGAAGTTGATGAATTAATAATTGCCGTAGGCAGTGCTCAATATAGTCATACATTAGAGAATCCATTTACTGCTGGTGAAAGAATGGATATGATTAGATTAGCTCTTGAAGAAAATAGTATAGATGCTAAAAGATTTTGGATAATAGCTATTCCAGATGTTGGTACACATTCTATATGGGTAGCTCATTTAAAATCTTTATGTCCTAGATTTTCAATTGTATACACAAATAATTCATTAGTAAAAATACTGTTTGAAGAAAATGGTTTTAAAGTGCGTGAAATACCTCTTTTTGATAGAAAAAAATTTTCAGCAACTGAAGTAAGAAGAAGAATTATTTCAAATGAACCTTGGGAAGAATTAGTACCACCTTCTGTTGCAAAATTTATTAAAGATATTAAAGGGGATCAAAGATTAAGAGAATTATTTAAAAAAGATATAGTTTAAGTAATCGAATGTATTTCTATTTTATCTCCTATATTTATTCCAAAAGTTTTAGAGGCATTTCCAAGATTTATTGATATTTCAAGAAAACCTGTTCCTCCAAAAACTAATAAAGGAGAATTTTCAGGCACTTCTGAATAAAAATTTTTTAAAGGTACCTCTATAGTTTTCTTTTTAAGTATAACTTTATAAATATTATTAGGCGAGTATAATCTATCTATATCTTTTCTTGTAATATTTGTTATAATATTCCCAAATTTATCTATGTATAAAACTTTAGCTATAATTTTATTTTTCTCGATTAAGGCTTTTTCTTCTTGGATTCTAACGATTTTATCAATTTTTACTCCTAATTTAGAGGGTTTGATCCCTTTTGCTAAATATCCTGCAATTACACTAAAAATATCTCTTCCATGAAAAGTTTCTGTTTCTCTTTTAGGTAAGATTTTTTCAGAAATTTCATAAACATTTTTTATTCCAATTTTTTCAGCAGCAAGTGCTAATAAACCATTATCAGGTCCAATAAAAATTTTTTCTTTTGTTTCTATAATAATTGGTTTTCTTTTTAAGCCTACTGTTGGATCTACTACTGCTACAAAAATTGTGTTTCTTGGAAAATATGGTGCAACCAATGATAAAATAAAAGCTCCTATGTAAATATCATAACTTGGAATAGAGTGAGAAATATCAATTATTTCAGCATTTCTTTCAATAGAAAGAATTACTGCTTTCATTTCTGAAACATAAGGATCTTCATAACCAAAATCTGTTAATAAAGCTATGATTGGTTTTTGTTTAAACATTTTAATCATTAAAATATTATTTCATTTTACTTAATTAAATATTCTTCTCTCTTTTTTTAATATAAAAAAGAGCATAAGATAATGAAAATAGTTAAGTATTAGTTTTTCATATTATTCTTTAATAATTTCTTAAAACAGTTTCTTATAAAAAATTATAAAGGGAAATGAGCATGGAATCCTATAAGCAAGTTATAGTTGTTAGGAAAGACATTAATATGAGCATAGGTAAATTGGCTGTTCAAGTTGCACATGCGGCAATAGGATCTTATAAATTATGTGATAAGAAAATTATTGAAAAATGGGAAGAGAATGGTGCAAAAAAAATTGTAGTTGAAGTTGATAATTTAGAAGAATTATTAAAGCTTGAAGAAAAAGCTAAAAAAATGAATATTCCTAATTTTTTAGTAATAGATGCTGGACTTACGGAATTTTCTAAGCCTACCGTTACTTGTTTAGGATTAGGGCCTGAAGAAGAAACAAAAATTAATAAAATTACTGGAAGTCTTAAATTATTGAAATAACTTTAATTTAGAATTCTTTTTTATATGTATATTTGAAATTCTAATATAATTTATTAAAAAATAAATAAATTTTGTAATATTTTTGTCCAATTCAAAAGCTTTTAAATTAGCATAAAACTTAAATACTTTCTAAACAAAGTTTTTTTAGTGAAGAATAATGTCAGAAGAAAAGAAATCTTTAGTAGTAAAATCTAGCGTTAGAGATCTTCTTGGAGAAATGAGAGCATCAGAAGATTTTTGGGACAAGCTTAATGAAGTAGTTGAAAAAGAAGTAAAAAATGCTATTGAAAGAGCAAAAGCGAATGGCCGAAAGACAGTAAGAGGTTGCGATCTTTAATCATTAATCCATACATCCTCTTTAACGATAAATTACTTATTTTTTTATTTTTTATTATGATAAATAATTGATATTGGGGGATAAAAATGAATGATTATTATATAGAAACTGAAAATATAAATGAAACGATAGGATTAAAATACTATTCTACAAGTATCAATGGCATAGGCGGAGTTTTAAAATATTATCCTGAAGATTTTGAAGTATACGAAATATTAACAAATGGATTATCTGCTAAAGAATATGATGGTAAAATAATAGAAAAGATACATGGTCAAGGAAACTATTTATTATGCATGCTTAAGAAAATTAATATAGACTTTTTTTTATAACTTCTATTCTTTCTAAAGAGCTTAAAATAAAACCTAGCGATATAGGATTTTGTGGAATAAAAGATAAAAGAGCAATATCAATGCAATTTATTACAATTCCAATTAAAAGTGTATATTTATTTGAAAGAATAAATTCTTTCAAGCATCCAAGAATAAATATTTATCCAATAAGATACGTAAATAGGAAAATTTCTTCATTAGATTTATTATATAATTCATTTAATATAATAATAAGGAAAATTAAGATTTCATTGGATGATGCATTTAATATATGTAATCAAATAATTAAAGAAATAAAAGAATATGGAATTTTAAATTATTATGGATATCAAAGATTTGGTGTTAAAAGACCTATAAATCATATAGTTGGAAAATATTTTCTAAAAAATGATTTTGAAAGAGCTATAAAATATTTTTTAGCAGCACATTCAAAGCTTGAAGAAAAAGATGCATTTGAAGCTAGAAAAATGCTATCCAATACTTGGAATTTTAAAGAATCTCTTAATATTTTCCCTAAAAGACTCTTATATGAAAGACGCATGCTTTATCTACTTGCTAAAGAAGAAAATTATATAAAATGTTTTAGAGCTTTACCTCTTAAACTTAGAAAATTATTTATTCAATCATACTCTTCATTAATTTTTAATAAAACTATTTCTAGAATGTACGAGTATGAGATTGATACTTCTAAAATAATGAATGGAGATTTAGTATTAATGCTTGATCAATATAATAAACCTACTGGAAAAATTTTGAGGGCTAGAGCATATAATTTAAATCTTTTAGGGAATTATGTTTCTAAAGGTAGAGCAATTATAGTATTACCTGTTTTAGGATATAAAATAAAAATGCCAGAAAATATAAAAGGACAAATAATACGTGAAATAATGCTAGAAGAAGAAATCGATATAAAAGATTTTATAATTAAAGAAATACCAGAAATAAGTTTTCCTGGAAGTTATAGAGCTTTAAGAATTAAAAATTTTGAAATTTTTTCAGAGAAAGAATTTAATAAAAATGAAGAGGTAATAAAAATTTCTATGAAATTGCCTAGTGGAGTTTTTGCAATAATAGTTTTAAGAGATATTATGAAAAATTCAAATCCATTAACTTATTATGGTTTGTCAATTATTAATTAAAACTAAAGCATCTTTATATCAAATAGGGGTGGCCAAATAGCGTCTTCTGAAAGATAATAGTCCCATTTTTTAGCAAGTTCTATATATCTTTCTAAGCTTTCTACTCTTAAATGATAATGAAGAGTAAAAACATGATCATGTATCTCTTCTATTTCTTCTTTTTTCACTTCTTTCTCAAAATCTATTTTCTTATTAGAATCTATTGGTATTTCAACTCCATAACCTGATATGCCAATTTTAGATACAGCTGGTCTAATACTCCATCCATTTTTCTTAAGAATTAATACCATATACATGATACATTCACCAAATTTTTTAAACCATATGCCATTTCCTTTATATTCCCATTCTCTTTCTAATTCTTTAATAGATTTTATGAATTTTTCTTCTTCCTCTGTAGTAATTTCTTGTAATGGAATATTTTTAAATTCTTCAGGAATATATATATCTGGATGAATTTTCTTAAGTAGAAAAAGTTTTTCTATTTGTTTTTTATGTGTAACAAGAATATAAAAAAGTGCCCCTTCTTGATTTCTCCTTCTAATTAAAATACTTTTAAAACTCCTTTTTTCTGGATTTAAGAAAAATGGAGGTACTTCTAACTTTAAATCTTCTTCTCCAAATATTACATATATTCTATTTTCCTTTAAGCTCATTTTTAATTCATTAAAAATTATGGGATAAGCCTAAATTTATCTCGTGGAAATAAACAAACTTCTCTAATATTTTTCTTACCTGTTAAAACCATAAGTAATCTTTCAAATCCAATAGCCCATCCTGAATGTGGAGGCATTCCATAATCATAAATTTCTAAATGATGCTTGAAAGATTCTGGATTTAATTTTTGTTCTTCTAATCTTGAAATAAGAAGATTTTTATTTGAAATCCTTTGCCCACCGGATGCAATTTCAATCCATTTATACATTAAATCAAAAGACTCACATATTTTTTCGTTTAATGGATTTGGTTGAATATAGAATGGTTTAGAAATTGTAGGAAAATCTGTTATAAAATACCATGTTGGATAAATTTTTCCAAGATATCTTAAATGCTCAATTGAGAAATCTTCTCCCCAATTAATTTTTATATTAGCTTCTTGAATTTTTGATATTGCTTCATCATATGTTATTCTTAATATAGGCAGTTTTATAGATTCAAGATTAATATTCAATATTTTTAATTCTTCTTTACATTTCTGAGAAACCTTATCTATAACTTCTTTAATCATCCTTTCTAATAATTCCATAACATCTTCCTTTTTATAAAATGCTGCTTCAATATCTATTGAAGTAAATTCACTAAGATGTCTTGTAGTATGAGATTCTTCAGCTCTAAAAAATGGCCCTATTTCAAATACTTTTTCGAAAACAGTTGTTAATTCTTCTTTATATAATTGCGGACTTTGTGCTAAAAATGCTATTTTATTAAAATAATTAATTGTAAAAAGTGCAGCTCCTCCTTCAGTAGCAGTAGATATAATTCTCGGGGTTCTAACTTCTATAAACCCTTCTTTTATTAAAAAATTCCTAATTTCATTTAATGCAACATTTCCTATTATGAATATTGCTCTATTTTCCAATTTCCTTAAATCAAGTATTCTATAATTTAATCTTGTATCAAGATTTGCTTTAACTTTTCCAACAATATCATATGGTAATGGTTGTTTTGCTTCTGAAATTATATTTATATCTTCTAATAATACTTCTGCTCCACCTTTAACTTTATCATTTATTGAAACAATCCCCTCAATCGAAATAACATATTCTGATCTTATTTTTTCAACTTTTTTGAGTACTTCTTCTTTTACATCTTTCTTTTTTATAGTTACTTGACAAATTCCACTTTTATCTCTAAGAAGTATGAATTTTATTCCACCTAAATCCCTTATTTCATGAACCCAACCAATCAATTTAACACGTTTACCTTCTTCAATATTAGCTACCTCTGATGCATATGTTCTTTCCAAATTATTTTCCCCAATTATTTCTATTCTAAAAGTTTTATTTAAATATAAAAATTTAAAAAATAATTGACGCTTCTCTAAAGCTTTATAATTATTTAGCTTAACATTTCTTTAAATAATTTTAAAAGAATAAGGTTTTGTTAATTCTAAATAAAGAATACAAAATTTTTAGAGTGAATCTTAAAATTTAGGATATTAACTTCGGATAATAGATGTATTCTCAGCCATTTTTTTCTGTTTTTCATGTTTAAGCTTAATAATAATTGGTGTCCCTTTTTCTTCAGAATCTATTCTTAAAGATAAACCTTTAACTTTTTCAGCTATGGTAATAATGGCTTCTTTTGGAATTTTAAGATTCTTTAAATTATCTAATATTACTCTACTTTCAATGCTTCCATCAGGAAGCCAAATTTTATTAATTGTTATTACTCTAGCTGGAAAAACAATTTTTTCAATAAATTTCCTTTCATCTGCTATATTCTCTATAAATCTTATTTTTTTACCAATTTTACTTTCTAAAGACTTTCCAAGTTTAGAAATTATTCTTAAAGAAGTATTTGATAAAGAACCTTCATTAAAAACAATTACGATAATAGAATTTATTTCTATTGCTTTTATAAATGAATATGATTGAAGTATTGGAAAATCTTTTTCTTCTTCTAAAAGAAGACGCATAATATTTATATCTAATTGAGAAATTTCTCCACTTATTACTTTCTCTTTACATTTAGGACATAAAACACCACTCCTTAAACAAAATAAACATATAGGAGTTTCCATTTTTATTTTCACCAAATTTCATACTTTAAGCTACTCTAAACTAAGGAAGATTCAAGTTTTTAGCTTGCTATAGCGTACTCGTTGTATCTTTTCTGTTTTTACGTTAATGTTGCTTACTTTTTGCGTGTTACGTTTATCTCTATAGTACTTACATTTACTGTAACATTATTTTCTCCAGTTAATTGCTCAGTACCAATTTTTATGTCTTTCACTTGTAAATCATTGAAGAACCTTCTTTGAAGAATTTGTACTACATCAACAGCCCTACTAATTGCTTTTCCTCTAGCTTTTATTGTTAATTCATTTGTTCCAGATTGTATTGCTGTAAAACAAGCTAATACATAATTCATTAAAGGCTTTTTACCTATTAATACAGTAGCAGTTTTTTCAGACATTATTATCGTTCCTCGCTTTTCTTTTCCTTTATTCCTAATTAAAGTATTTTTTAAGATGATAAACTAGTATAAATAGATTTTTCATTATACTTAAAAAAATAATTTATTTATTTTAAGGAAAAGAATCTTTTAATAAATAAGTAAATTTTTTTAGTTTAAAATAAACTTAATCTATTAATTTATTTTTAAAAAAATAAAAATTTTATAAATATTTATAAAAAGGAAATATTTAATGAAAAGGAATTGTTATTGCTTGAATATGAATCAAAGAAAATCATAAATGATTATGGAATTAAAATACCTAAGGGCTTTTTAATAAATTCTATTGAAGATTGTTTAAAAATTTCTAAAAAAATAAAATATCCTATTTTTTTAAAAGCTCAATTACCATTAAAAGAAAGAGCTAAAATAGGCGGTATTGCTTTAGCAAATAATGAAAAAGAACTTATCGAATTAATTAAAGAAATGATTAATAAAAAAATAAATAATATTACTATAAGGAATATATTAATTGAAGAAAAAATAGATATAGAAAAAGAGTTTTTTATAGCTATTACTATTGATTGGAGTATAAGTTCTCCAATTCTATTATTTTCAAGTTATGGAGGAATAGATATTGAGAGAAGGAAAGAAGAAATACAATTCTTTAAATTTTCTTATAAAGAAGGTTTAAATGATTCTTCTTTAAATAGAATCCCTTTTATAGAGTTTTTAAAAGGAAGAACACTTGAAGAATTTAAAGAAATTTTAAGAAAATTATGGCTTGTTTTTAAAGAATTTAATGCAGAAATTATTGAATTAAATCCTTTAGCATTATCTACTAAAGGAGAATTAATTGCAATTGATGCAAGAATAGTAATAGATGATGATGCATTAATTATTAAAAAAGAAATTGCTAATAATCTTTCAAAATATTTAATTGATAATAGAGTGAATTACATTCCTAAGGAAAGAGAGAATTTTGTAGAACTTGAGGGTAATATTGGAGTTATAGGAAATGGTGCTGGAATAGTTATGGCAACTCTTGATTTAATAAACCTTTTTGGAGGAAAACCTGCAAATTTTTATGATTTAGGTGGTGGAGCAAACCCTGAAGCTACTTTTAAAGCTCTTGAGAAATTATCAAGTATGAAAAATTTGAAATGTATAATAATAAATGTTTTTGGTGGAATGACTAAATGTGATGAGATAGCTGAAGGAATAATTTTAGCTAAGGAAAAACTAAATCTTCCAAGATTGTATGTTAGATTAATTGGAGAAAATGAAGAAAATGCTAAAAAAATATTAAAAATGGCTGGAATAAAGTATTTTGATGATATGGAATTGCTTATAAAAAATGCTGTTGAAGAATGTGATAAAAATGCCGATATTGATAAATGAAGAAACTAGAGTTTTAGTTCAAGGGATAACTGGTAAACAAGGATCAATGCATACTGAGAAAATGCTTAAATATGGTACAAAGATAGTAGCAGGTGTTACTCCTGGTAAAGGAGGATTAAAAATTCATGGAGTACCAGTGTATAATAAAATAGAAGAAGCTATTAAATATAATAGAATAGATGCAACAATAGTTTTTGTTCCAGCAAATAATGTTTTTAATGCAGTAAAAGAAGCTATCGAAAATAATATTAAAATAATAATTGTAATAACAGAATTAACTCCTTTACATGATTCATTACAAATGATTGAATTAGCTAGGAATAAAGGAATAAGAATAATTGGTCCAAATAGTGCTGGAATAATAGTTCCTAATAAAGTAAAAATTGGAATAATGCCTCACCATGTTTTTTCATATGGAAAAGTAGGAATAATGTCTAGAAGTGGAACATTAACATATGAAATTGCAAATATTTTAACTAAAAATGGAATTGGACAATCTACAAGCATTAGTGTTGGAGGAGATAGGATAGTTGGTACAACTTTCTTAGAAATATATAAAATGTTTGAAGAAGATAAAGAAACAGAATCTATAATTATTATTGGTGAAATTGGTGGAACAATGGAAGAAGAATTATCAAAATATTTAATGAAAAATGGTATTAAAAAGAATACAATAGCTTATATTGTTGGAAAAGCAGCTCCTCCTGAAAAAAGGATGGGGCATGCAGGAGCAATAGTAATTGGTGAAACAGGCAGCTATAAATCAAAAGTAGAATCATTAATGAAAGCTGGTATAAGAATTGCAATGAAACCTTATGATATAATTAAATTTCTTTAATTTTTTATAATAAATAAAATATTATATAAAAGCAATTTTATTTTAAATTTCTTAGAAAGGGGTAAAAAAATGCCTATTAGGGATCCAGTACTTTTAAAAATTGCTCAAAAAAAGAAGCTTTTTTTAAAAATATGTAGAGATTGTGGAGCTAGGAATGCTCCTACAGCTGAAAGATGTAGAAAATGTAGAAGTAAAAACCTTAGATGGAAAAGAAGAGAAATAAAGCGTTAAAGTATATAAAGTATATTTAATTTTTTATAAATATTAATTTTTTGAGGGCCGATGGTCTAGCCTGGTGGGACAAAAAGGCTCCCAAAGTCGCTCTCACACAGCGAAAGTCGCCGGTTCAAATCCGGCTCGGCCCATTAAATTTTTTAAAAGCAACTCTTTTTTTTAAAAAAATATTAAAGAAGATAATCCGATTAATCCATCACCCATATTATAAGAAATATATGGGTTTATGGAATAGGCCAAACTGAGTTTTTATTCAATTACACATCATCTTAGATTAATAGTGAAGAAAGAAAGTAAAAGAAGAATTAAACTTTAAACCTTATAGTTAAAAAGAATATTATGCTTTAATAGTAAATTTGAATATACTCGATTAAAAATTATTCCTTACTTAGAAAATAAAATAAAGCATTTTTATATTTTTTCTAATATCTTTTCTAACTCTTTTGAAAAATTTGTTCTTAGAAGCTTTGAAGGATTTGATAAATATTTCTCTATTTTATAATCAAATTGCAAATATCCTAAATATCTTATTCCATATTTTTCAGCTAATTTTATAACATTTTTTTCTCTTCCTCTTTTCATATTTTCTATTACTCCCAATATTTTCATATTTGAAATTTTTAGCATTTCTATAACTTTTTTAAAAGTTTCTATAGCAAGCTTGGATGGTGTTGTTACAAGTAATATCTCACAATTTTTAACAAGTTTAATAATGTCCAATACTTCATCACCAATTCCAGGAGGCATATCGATAAATAAATAATCAAGAGAATTCCATTTAACTATTGTAAATATTTCTATTATTGTATCTGTTACTTCTTCTCCTCTTAATGGTATAGGTTTCTCTCCAGAATAATATACAATCGACATAAATTTTATTCCATTTACTATTGGAGGAATAACTCCTTTATTTTCAATTGGCTTTCCATTAAAGAAACCAAGTATTGTATGACATGATGGATTTTGAAAATCTAAATCTAATAATCCAACTTTTCTTTTTTTAGAAAGAATTAAACTTGATATTGTTGCAATTAAAGATTTTCCAACTCCACCTTTCCCACTTAATACAACTATTATTCTATTTATTTTTTCTAAACGTTTATTTATAATTGAAATTCTTGGATCATTATTGTTTACTTTATTCATATTATTTCTCCTTAATCAAGATTTTATTTTTTCAATCCATACATCTTTTCCTTTTATTATTTCAAAATCTATGCTATTACACTTTGGACATTTTGTGAATGAATGAATTATTTCTGGAATAAAATGTATTGCTTCAATATCTTTTTCTTCAATTTTGCTTTTTTCTTCCTTATAACTCCATTCATGCCCACAAACTCTACATTTTAAGAATGCTTCTTCAATACTTATTTTGAAATTAGCTTTTTCTAAAATAGTATTTTCGGATAAAGTTTTTAAAGCAATTGAAAGTATTTCTATATCTATTTGTCTAAGTTCACCTATTTTAATTTCTACTTCTGATATTCTTTTAATATTTACTTCATTAGCTTTTTCTAATATGTAAGATACAATAGATTCGGCTAAAGCCCATTCATGCATAAAAATAAAAATTAAAACCTAAAGAAAAAGCTTCAATATTTTCATTCTATTTTTAAAAGTCTTTCACAATATTCTCTAGAGTTGCTATAAGCTTCTTTAAATATTTCGAAAATTTGTTTATATATTTTAACATTTTCTAATATTGGTTTATGCTCTTCTTCATCTTTTACTAGTTTTTCTGTAGCTTCTTCCATATTTTTATATTCTCCTATTGCTATTCCAGCTAATATTGCTGCACCTAAAGCTGATGCTTCTTCAACATTAGTTTTAACAACCTTTTTCTCGAAAATATCGCTTATAATTTGTCTCCATAAATATGATTTTGCACCACCTCCGCCTATTTTAATTAAATCTATTTTAGTATATTCTTCTAAAGCATCGGCTATCCATTTCATCGTGAAAGATACCCCTTCAATTATTGATCTTATAATATGCTCCTTTCTATGACTTAGACTTAAACCAAATAGCATTCCTCTAACATAAGGGTCCCTTATTGGAAATCTTTCTCCAGACATAAAAGGTAAAAACATAAGACCATTGCATCCTGCTGGAATTTTTTCAGCATACTCATCCAATAGTTTATAAACATCTACTCCTAATTCTATAGCTTTTTCTTTCTCTTTTTCAGCAAAATTGTCTTTATACCATTTTAAAACAATTCCACAATTATTTATTGCTCCACCACATAACCAATTTTTTGAAACAACATAATAACAGAAAAACCTCATTTTATCATTATCCCAAATTGGATGTTTTGATATAATTCTAATAGCTCCACTTGAGCCTAAATTTATTGCACAAATACCATTTTTTACAGCACCAAGTCCAACATTAGATAATGCACCATCAGATGCTCCGAGAGCTACTGGTATGCCTTCTTCTAAGCCTAATTGTATTGCAATACTAGCTGGAATTTTCTCAAAAATTTTATCACCTTCAATTAATATTGGAAGATTATCTTCTGTAATTCCAATAGCTTCTAAAATTTTTTCATCCCATTTTATAGAATTAATATTAAGCAATTGAGAACCTGATGCAATAGAGGGGTTTGTATAATAATCTCCAAAAAGCTTAAAAATCACATAATCTTGTGCCGATAAAAATTTTTTACATTTAGAAAAAATACTTGGCAAATTTTCTTTAATCCAAAGTATTTTTGGAGCAGCATAAACAAAAAGTGGTGGACAACCAGTTCTCTTATAAATTTCTTTTGCTCCTAATTTTTCTTCAAGTTTTTTTGCTTGTTCACCTGCTCTAACATCAGCCCATGGAATAAGATTAGTTAAAGGTTTTCCATTTTTATCAAGACAACATAAACCATGCATTTGTCCACAAAAACCAATTGCTTTTGCGCATTTTTTCACATTTCTTGAAAGAGTATTTATTGCTTTTATTGTGGCATTGTAAAGTTCATCTGGATCCTGTTCAGCCCAGTTTGGTTTAGGATGATAAATATTTACTTCAATTTTTGATTCTTCAATTATTTTTCCTTGAGTATTGAATGCAAATGCTCTAACTGCAGTTGTTCCAATATCTATTCCAAGTAAAATATCTTTATTCAATCTTTAACATCTCTAATTATTATATTACTTTTTATATTTTTTAATCATTTATAAAAATATTTTTATAATTGAATTTTAAAATAAAATTAAATATCTGAAAATTATAAAATAATTATTTTTCTTTTTATTTTAAATATGGGCTAAATTTATCCAGCATATCTTTTAATTCTTTTATTTCATTTTCTTTTAATGGTTTTAAGGGTGGTCGTGGTGGACCGCCTGCTAACCCAAGTATATCTAAAGAAGCTTTTATAACACTTATCCAACCATATTTTTTTCTAAATTCATAGATTGGTTTAATTATTTCTTCTATTTCATGAACTTTTTTCCAATTTTTATTAATCGCTGCTTCATAAAGCTCTAATGGTAGCTTAGGTATAATACTAGCAATACCACATGTAAATCCTTTTATTCCAAGCTCAAAATAATAACTAATAGTTTTTGTTCCATAATCAATTCCAGAGATCCATGCGATATCTTTATCTGTGATATGCATTAATGATGCAAGATTGTCTAAGTTTTTTTCTTCATATTTAATAGATATAACATTTTCTAATTCTATTATTTTTCTGAAAGTTAAAGGATTACATTGAAGTATACTTCCAGTAGCAAATATTTGAATAGGAAGATTTACTGAATTAATAATTTCTTTATAATACTCATATATTCCATCATCAGTTATTGGACTGATAGGTGGAAAAATAAGTAAAGCATCTATTCCTATATCTTGAGCATGCTTACTTATTTCTAAAGCTGATTTTATACCTGGTGGAATACCTGCGATTAAAAAAATATTTCCTTTTTCTTCATTAGCAATTTCTAACAATTTTTTATGTTCATCAATAGATAAAGACCATATTTCTCCTGTTCCTCCACATACTGTTATAATTTTTATGCCATTATTTTTTAAGAAAGATATGTTCTTTCTAAACCCTTCTTCATTAATTTCCATTATATTGTTTTTATTAAATGGAGTAGTAAGATATGCGTGTACCCCTTCAATTTTTTTAATTACTTCCCTCATGTTTGTTACAAATATTATAGATTTAATTATTTAAAATCATTTTTTATAAAATTGTTTATCTCTTTAATGCCCCTCTTACCAAACCTATTATAATATACTTTTGAAGAATCATGTAAAGTATTACTGGAACTAATCCAGTAAAAATTGCTACCGCCGATAAACCAATAGGATCTACTATTTCTCCTCCCCAAAGGAAGAAATTCATTTCAAGAGGTAATGTGTAAAGTTCGCTACTACTTAATAATATTAATGCAAATAATAAATCATTCCAAGAGAGAGTAAATGCAAATACAAATGATGTTACAAGTCCAGGAGCTGACAATGGTAAAGTAATTCTTAGGAAAGAAGATGATCTTGTACATCCATCAATAAGTGCAGACTCTTCTAGTTCTATAGGAATTTCCATGAAATAACTTCTTAACATTAATATTGAATATGGAAGTGTATATGCAAGATGTACAAATATTAATCCTTGTAAAGTATTTAATAAACCAATTTGCTTTAAAATAACCATTAATGGTATAGCAAGCATAAATGTAGGGAATATATAAGTAAATAAGATATAATACATAGCTAATTTTTTACCTTTATAATGAAATCTAGCTAAATTGTATCCTGCAAACATTCCGATAATGGTACTAACAGTAGCAGCAGTTATAGCAACAATAAAGCTATTTTTTATAGGAACAATAACTGGTTGAGGGAGTGCAGCTTCAGCACCAATTGCATATCTCTTAGCAAAAGGATAAGGATTAAATAATTGAATATAATTTTCAAATGTTATTTTTGTTGGTAAGCCTGGATTCCACGCTTCTTCAGGATAAGAAACACTAGTTTTAAGTGCCCAATATAATGGAATTAATATCCATAGAAGAAGTAGTATTGTGCCTATTACGATTATAAACCGTGTTTTTATTTTTCCGTATTTCCTATTCATATTCTCACGCTATTTGTCTAAGAGTAACAAATATTAATATTAAATAAATAGGTAATATAACAATTGTATAAGCAGCTGCTAATGGTATATCAACTTCTCTAAAGAATGCGATTTGAAATGATGCCATAGGTATTGTTAATGTTCTATCTACAGGGCCTCCACTTGTCATCATGTAAATTGTTGTGAAATCTCCCATTGTCCACATCAATGATAAGAGAGCAACAGTAAGTATAACTGGTTTTATAAATGGTAAAGTAATATGAATGAATTTTTGAAAGCTTGAAGCTCCATCTATTTCAGCAGATTCATACAATTCAACTGGAACAGCTTGTAAACCAGCTAATATTCCCATGAAAAAGAAGGGCCAACCATGCCAAACATTAACTAAGATTACTGAGGGCATTGCATAATCTAATCCAAGCCAGTGGATAGGTTTTAATCCAAGAAGTCGGAGGAGATTATTAAAAGTACCTCTAGAATAATAATTAAGCCAAAATAACACACAAACAACATACATTGGAAGAGCCCAGGGTAATATAGATAATCCTCTTAGAAAACCTCTCCCTCTAAACTTCATATTTAAAAATAATGCAATACTTAATCCAATAAGTGTTTTAAAAAATACCGCTGTAAATGCATAAATAAAAGTATTCAATAATGAAATATAAAGCACTGGAGAGTTGAATACTTTAATATAATTTTTTAAGCCTGCAAAACTTGCTTCCTTTCCAAGAGTTTTTTCTTGAAAACTTATCCAAAAATTAAAAAAAAGAGGGAAAATAAAAAGTACTATTAATGTTATTAATGCTGGCAATATGTAAATCGATTCGTAAAGCGCCTTTTTATATTTCATCGCGCTCACTATTTTTAGCCACCATAAATTCTCTTTATCTCTGCTACAAACCTATTATGATATTCATCAATTATTTTATCTATATCTTCTCCTTTAAGTACTACTCTTTGTATCATTTCGGTCCATATAAAGCCTTCACGGAAACCTTCACAAACCGTGTTCCTTTCTAATAACGGCCATGATCCCGATTCAAAATATTTGATCCCTTCTACTACTTCGAGAGGATCTACTGCAAAATATTTATATTTACCTGCTTTCCATTCATCGCTTATTTTTTTCATTTGACTTTTGAATATTGGGAATGCGTACCAAGATGATGCTTCACAGAATCCTTTCCTATATTCATCTTTATCTTTATATAGATAATATATTAAGTCTTTTGCTAAATCAGGATATTTCGTTGTTTTGAATATGAAGCAACTTTCATCTCCTAAATCTACAGAATATGGTTTTACAGGTGCTAAAGCTGTTACTGCTGCTATCTCTGGTTTTGAAGTTACTAAAGCATAGTATATGCTTAATGGATTTATAGCCATGGCAATTCTTCCATCTATATAATTCACATTATTAGAAGCATCGACCCACTCTCCGCTATCTGGAGGCGTTAAACCTTCTCTCCACATTTTTACATACATTTCAAATGCTTTCTTCAATCCTGATCTATAAGGTTCTTTTCCAATTAAAACCCCTTCTGGTGTCTTGCTTTCCATCATTGCTCCTCCATAAGCAATCCAATAATGCTGGAATTGCCACCATGCATCCATACCTTTTAAACCTAATGGAATTCCTAAGCCCCATACACCATGCTCAGGATCATTTAATTTTTTAGCTAATTCGTAAAGTTCATCAAGATTCTTTGGTGGCCACAAATTTTCTGCACCTGCTTTCTTTATAAGATCTGTTCTTGCATGTATCCATGTTACTTCAAACATTGTAGAAATAGCATAATAATGTCCTCCCCATTTGCATGTTGCAAGTTTGACTTCGTATATGTCACTTTCATTAAGCTTTTCTACTATATCATCAAGTGGTAATAACAATCCAGCTTCTGCAAAACGTGCGACAGGATGACCATTAATAACTAAGTCTGGTGGTACACCAGCTTCGACTGCTGAAATAAGCTTTGTTCCTATTTCAGCTACTGGAATCCATGTTATTTCTACATCAACTCCTTTTTCAGCAGCCCATTCTCTCGCTCTTTTTTCAACCCAATACATTTGAGGTGGAACAAATGTTGCTCTTCCCCATATAACTAATTTTGGCCTCGTAGGTGCTACGGTTGTGACAGCTGTTTGTACTATTGTTCTTTCTTCAGTTCTTACTATTGTTGTTCCAGGTAATGTTTCAGTTCTTAAAGCTGTTTGAACAATTGT